>JAGCJE010000307.1 GCA_017648225.1 Kiritimatiellia bacterium
AGTTGCGCGATGCGCATTCCGAACAATATCGCCCTTCGTTGGTGCGATGATAAGGAGTGGAAGTTTAAGACCTGGAGTCGCTTCCTGCAGGATGTGCGCGAAGTCGCAGAAGGCTATGCTACGCGTTTCGGCATTAAGCCTCGCGAAGAAAATACCGCCATTATTCTTCCTAACCATCCTAACTGGATGATTTCGTATCTCGCTCAGGCGGGCGCGGGCGTTTCGGTCGTCCCGATCGATCCTAAGCTCCATAATGAGGAGGTTCGCTACATTCTCGAGAATGCCGAGGTTACGGTCGTTACGACTGATACCGCCCATTTGAGAATGTTTATGGATATCGCGCCTAAACTCCCGAAGCTGCGCGGTATCGTGGTTGTCGACGGCGTTATTTTCGACGGGCGCAAGATCGCCCAGGCCGATGTCGTAGGCCTAAAGTCGCTTATGATCCGAGACGGCGGCGAGTGGTACGATAACAACGTCGCCCAGCCTTCCGACGTCGCCTCGATCATCTACACTTCGGGTACGACCGGCAAGCCCAAGGGCGCGATGCTTACTCACTCGAACTTCCTTCACGACATTGTCGGCTCGCTCCAATGCTTCGGCGCCAAGATTACCGACAAGGATTCGTTCTTCGTCGTTCTGCCGCTCTTCCACGCGTTCTCGTTTACGGCGAACTTTGTTTGCCCGATGGTCATGGGCGCGCAGATCTGCTTTATGCAGTCGCTAAGGACGGTTGTTCAGGATATCCGCTACTTAAAGCCGTCTATCCTTATGGCTGTACCCTTGTTGGCTGAGAAGATTTACGCTAAGATTGAAGAGGCGCTTGCAGGCTCGAAAGCCGCTAAGTTCCTCTTTAAGATCGGTCTTCGCGGGCCTATCATGCACATGGTTAAACTGCGTCTCGGCGGTAAGATGCGCTTTATCATCACGGGCGGCGCTCCTTGCCCCCATCACGTGCTCAAGGGCTTTAACCGTATGCATATCCGCTTCTTGGAGGGTTACGGACTTACCGAATGCTCGCCCGTCGTCTCTGTATGCGGCCCCGAAATCGATGCGGTCGGCTCTATCGGCAAGGCTATTAACGGTATTGAAGTTCGTATCGCCGATCCTAACGAATCTGGCGTAGGCGAACTTCAGGTTAAGGGCAAAATCGTCATGAAGGGCTACTTCCATAACGAGGCCGCGACTGCGGAATCGTTTGACGGAGAGTGGTTCAAGACGGGAGACTTGGCGTCTATCGACAAGGACGGCGTTATTTACATCCGCGGCCGTAAAAAGGCGCTTATCGTTAACCGCGAAGGTAAGAACATTTATCCTGAAGAGGTTGAGAACTGCATCGCCAAGGAGGCGTGCGCTGCCGATATTCTCGTTCTCGGCTATACCGAGGGCGGTGTTCCGGGCGAGCGCGTCGGTGCGATTATTCACCCGAGCGAAGATTATTACAAAGAGAAGAACGGCGGCAAGATGCCCGATTGGGCTGAAGTCGAAAAGGCTACCCAGAAGGCTGTTCAGAAGCGTTGCGCCGAGCTCGCCGACTATAAGCGCCCGAGAAAGGTTATCATTTCCAAAGAGCCTCTCGAGAGAACTTCGGTCGGCAAGATTCGCCGCGTAACCTACAAGGGGCAGCTCGACGAGTGAGAAATACTTATCTCATTTGGCTTGAGTGGCCAGAAAAGTGCTTCCGCATTGATGCGGAGGCACTTCGCTTCTTGCGTGAGTTAGTGGGGTCAGGAGTTAGGGTTGTGAGGGCGAGGAGTGAAGGGGAGTTTCTAAAATTCTTGCCTAAAGCGACTCATGTTATTACTTGGCACTTTAATAAAGATTGGTACGCTTTGGCGCCTAACCTTAAACTTGTCGCGACTCCGAGCGCTGGACGCGAGCTCGTCGATTATGCTGCCGCGCCAGAGGGCGTTACCGTTCACTTTGGCGCGTATCACGGCGCGATTATTGCCGAGGCGGTTATCGGTTTTATCTTCGCCTGGGCGCATGGATTTTTTAGGCCCGAGCTCGCCGCCGCCGATGCGCGAGGCAAGACGTGGGTTAAGACGTGGCCGCGCGCGCTTTTAGGCGATAAATGCTCTCTTGTCGCGGGCTCCAAGGCTGTTATTCTCGGCTACGGGCGAATCGGTAAGGCCATCGGCGCTAAACTCGAAGCTCTCGGCGTCGAGGTAGAGGGCTTTGGGCGTAAAAATCTCGATCAACTGCCTGCGGCTCTTAAAAAGGCAGCGTGGCTTATTTTGGCGTTGCCGAGCGATACGGGGACTGATAATTTTGTAAACGCTAAACTTATCGCGAAATTGCCGCGAAATTGTGTAATTATAAATATCGGACGCGGCAATGCGATCGATGAGCCTTCTCTTATCAAAGCGCTTGAGACGGGGCGGATCGCTGGCGCGTACTTGGATGTATTTCACAATGAGCCTGGCCCGTTATTTAAGGTCGGTTCGGCTCAAAAGGGCGGAATTTTAACGATTCCAAAGCGGAAACTCCCGTGGAATCTTATAAGAATGCCTCATTCTTCCGCATTTTGCAGCGAATATCTTAAAATGTGTTTTGAGGAATTAAAAAATGACGGGCTCATTTGAAGTTAACAGCGTTGAAGAGACTTGGGCCTTGGCTCGAAAGTTCGCCGAGGGTCTAAAGCCGGGCGACGTCATCTGCTTGGAGGGCGATCTTGGCGCGGGCAAAACGACTTTTACCCAGGGCTTGGCCGCGGCGCTAGGCGTTTCGGGGCGCGTCACGTCTCCGACATTCTGCATTGTTCAGGAGCATCTCGGCGCTGACAGGCTTTTAGTTCACATGGACTTATATCGTCTTCACGGCGAAGATGACGTGGAGGCGATCGGTTGGGAGGATTATCTCGCGCGCGGCGCGATCATGGTCGTCGAGTGGCCGGAGAGGGCCGGTTCGCTCATTCCTAAGAGCGCGTATCACATTATTTTCCGCTATCGCGATGGCGAAGAATCGCGCTCAATCTTAATTGACAATTAGGCCTGATAAAGAGTATAATACTCATTGTATGGGCAGATTGTATCTAAAAATATTTTCAATTCTTCTATCCTTCGCGATGCTGTCGGGTTGCGAATCTCTTTTGACGTTGCTTAACGAAGATGCGAAGAGAGTGGATAATTTGGGCTTTGAGGCGTCGAATATCGCTTCGTGGAGCGATGGTAAGGCTCGTGTAAAGCCCGGTGTTCTGCTGCAGGTTCAAGTAAGCTACGCGGGCTCGAAACCTGTTGAAATGGCCGCCCAGGTCGACCCCCAGGGTCGGATTATTCTGCCCTATATGCTTCGCGAGCCCATCCATTGTGACGGTCTTACTCTTGAAGAAACTCAGTTTAAAATCCATAAGGCCTATCAGCGTTATATCCGCCAGCCCCAGGTTACCGTCCACTTCGGGCCATACGATCCTCGCACGGGCGTAAGCCCCTACGGGTCTGTTACCGTTCTCGGCGAGATCGTTAACCCCGGCCCCGTTAACATGCCACCTACGATGGATCTTACCGTTACGAAGGCGTTGCAGATGGCTGGAAACACTAAGCCTTTCGCAAATAAGCGTAATGTTCTGGTTACGCGTCGTGCTAAAGACGGCTCTTTTACCAGGACGGAGGTCGATATTATCGAAATCGGCGAGAAGGGCCGTATCGACAAGGATATCATACTTAAACCCGGCGACGTGGTTTTTGTGCGAGAGAGTTATCTCTAAGAAAGAAATTTAAAGGAAGGTATCGCAGATATGAAAAAGATTTTTATTGCAGCGGCGGCGATGGTCCTGGGCGTTAACGCTTTGGCTATGTCTCTTGCCGAGGCGTCGGCTAAAATCACCGACATTATTAAAGATCCCTCCAAGATGTCCTCGGTCGCGAAGGAGCTTTCTTCGGATGATCAGATTATCTTTCTTAAGCGCGTTAACAGCGCGATCGAGGGTACGAAGCGCTCGGTCGATTCGAAGACCGCTCTTTTCTGCGATGTAAACAGGGCCGCGCTCGTCTCTCATAAGGGCGGCAATCTTAAGTCTCTTATAGCCGAGATGTTCGCGACCGTTCCTCCGGCTTCGCTTACCGTCATCAACGAGATCTTTGCTCAGCAGCTTTTCAACCGCAAGGCGAATCCCGCCAAGCCGGTTAGCGATGAGACGTTCAAGAAGCATGCTCTTTCCACGATGGAAGTCGTTCAGGCGAGAACGACCGGAACTGATAAAGACGTTCGCGACGCGTTCGCTATTCTCATGTTCCTGAGAGCGTCTGAAGGTACGCCCGCCGATCTTAAGGACGTTCTTATTTCCAAACTCTCCGACGAGGAGACGCGTCAGCTCGCTAAAGAGTCCTGGATTCCTTCCGCGATGGCCGAGGGTAAGGCGAAGTCGTACGATCCGATGCTCGCCGTCGCCGATGTCGCAATCGCCGATACTCCCTCGCCTGCCGCTAATTTCGTAAATCTCCAGGGTCCAGCGGTACTTATGGTTTCGCTGATGTCGGATGTTTCACCAATGGTCGACAAGAACGGAAACGCGAAGGTCGTTTATTCTGAAATGTTCCTTGATCCCAACAAGTATGCGTTGCCTAGCGAAGGAATCGGTGGGCTTAACCGCGTTCCCCGTTCTCTCGATCCGAACAAGCCCTGGTATCCTGGTCATGGACGTAATGACGATGTGTCCGGCGAAGCGGGCGGGTATCGTATGCAGACGACGTTTTGATTGTAATTTGAGGTTAAAGTAATGAAAAAATCACTAGCGATAGCATTGACGGGCGTAATGGCCGTGACAGCCGGGGCCGGCGTCATGGATCGTGAGCCTGGTATCAAGATCATGGGTGAGCGCATGACGCTTTTGCCGTATGTGGCGCTTTCGTATACTTACGATACCAACGTCGATTCGACAAAGGCCGCCAAGTCCGGTTCTCAATGGGTTGTCAACCCGGGTATGGAGCTTAAATATGAAGACGACAACTGGATCGTCGACGCTCTTGTTTGGTATAAGTATCACGCCTATAACAACTATTCGTCCCAGTTGAACTCTTCGAGCTTCGGCGAACGCCTGAAATGGCAGTGGACTAATGCTTCTGAGGGCGGCAAGGGTCTTACGGTCATGTTCTCCGAGCAGTTCGAGCAGATCGCCCAGGATGACAACCTCAGCAGTCTCGGCGGCCGCGGTATGAATCGCGACAGAAAGCAGTTCCAGTACGAGGGACTCGTCAACTACCGCTTCAACAGGCTTTTCCACGGTGCGCTTAGGTCGGACTATTACTTCCTCGATTACGATAACAACGTAAGCGAGTACGCTTGGCTTTACGGCTGGTCGCGTCTTCAACTCGGTTTGGAGGGCGGTATGACTTTGTCCAAGTGGACCGATCTTCTCGTTTCGGCGAACTATCAGTGGTATTGGCATGACGATAATGGTGATACTAGCAAACAAAGCGCCCAGGGCACGGCTTCGCGTCGCGGCAAGTATATTCGCGGCGACTCCAAGGGGTGGTCCGTTATGGGCGGTGTCGCGACCCATATGACCGAAAAGCTCCAGTACAGAGTTCTCGCCGGCTGGTCGCGTTTCGAGTACGGCGGCGGAGTTTCCAATCTTGACGGCTGGACTTATCAGGGCAGCGCCGACTGGCAGATCGACGCGGCCAATACGTTCCACGTTATGGCTCTCGCCTCCAGCTACTATCAGCCTTCGGAGCGTGAGTTCGGCTCTGCGCTTCTCGTTCACAACGCGAGCTTCGGTGTCGCCAAGAGCTTTATCAAGAATAAACTTAAAGCTACGGCCGACGTTGCTTTCCGTAATGAGACCCACGAGTATACCGAGTTCGAGTCCGACAATTACGATGAGAATATTTGGACAGCTCGTTTGACTCTCAGTTACAGAATCAACAGGCTTCTTACCGTGTATGGCCGTGTTGAATATCAGACCGAGGAATCTGACGGGTATTACGTCCGCGGCGGCATTTATGATTACGATCGCTGGCGCTGCACGATCGGTTTGCGTATGACGTGGTAATTTAAGTGCAGAAGTTTCTTTCTAAATACGCTCTGGCGGCGCATCTGGCCTTGTTGGCGGTCGCGCCGCTATTGTTGTTCCCGTTTTTCGGCCCCTCAGAAACCGCGGTAGTTCTGATCTGGATGTCGCTCATGACGTGTTTCTGGTTTTTTCTAGAGCCGTCGCGCCGCGTTAACGAATATTTGTATCACGCCCGTCGCCGCGTTTTTAAATCTGTATTCGCAGATCCGCTTTTTTGGCTGTTCTTTCTCTTTGTCGTCATTGCCGTCGTCAGATGGCTTAATGACGGCATTTCGCTCGTTTTCGATCTCTCGGGTGACGAGTGGAATTGGGTTGTTACGACTCCTGTGATTCCGTGGCTTCCAGGATCATCCGGCGATGCCGGTTTTTTTGCGTTGGCGACCTTGCTTGCCGTGGTGACGTCCGTTCTGGCGTGTAGACACGCCTTGGGCAAATCGGCTCGTACCATGGTCGTCTTTCTTTCGTCGTTCTTCGCCGCGATCGCCGCGCTTGTCGCGATATTGAGGCTCGGTGCCGCCAGTGCACCCGACGGTTCGTTCGCGGGTTCCGCATTCGGAATTTTCTTTCTCGCATCCGTAGCGGCTCTCGCCGGGATGTTCGAAGCGGGGTGGAACAGGGCGTTTCTTCTCTTTTCGTTCGCGATAGGCGGAACGTTCATCGGATTGTGGTACTTCGCGCCGGCGTTTGTCGTCGCGTTCTATTCGATCGCGGGAGTCGTTTCAGCTTTGGTCGTCGCGGTGTACGTCGCCGTTACAAAGGGCGTCTCGGCGTTCTTTAAAGTCGTCGTGGCGTTGATAATCGCCGCCGCGATACCCCTGGCGATAATAAAAATGTACGCGCCTGAAGGGCTTATCGCGTCTAAATCCGCTATTCTTTCATTCAATTTCTTCAGCGCCGATTACCATGAAATCCGTAAGGCGTATGTCGATCTCGCAGCGGGGGTCTGGCGTGACGGTAATATCTGGCATGGAGCCGGCATAGGATATCTCCCGCTTTTCATAGAGAAGACCATGGTCGAATCGGCCTGGGTTTCCCACATTCCCCACGGGTGGTGGCAGCTTTTGGCCGAACGCGGTTTTATCGGACTTGGGATGTTCGTTCTTCCGTTCGCTGTTCTTCTTTTCCTGCTGGTCCGCAGGTTTGTCGCGAACGGAGTAAAGAAGGTATTCTGGCCTTTCTTCGTTTTAGGCGTTTCGGCCGTTTCAGTCGTTATCTGCGAGGGCTTTTACGATGTCTCGTTCATGAGGGCGGAGGTTTTGATTCCCTCGGCGGTTCTCTTTACGCTCTGCGTGAGTTCGATTCCGCCAAAACGGTCCGGGAACGACAACAATCAATAATTCAGGAAAGTAGCAATGGCTGATAAACCGATTTATTATGGAAGACCGAAGTCGTCACCGATCTACTACGGTGCGTCTTCGCCGATGTACGGGTCTTCCAAATCTCCGGTGTATTACAATTCGAAACCGTACGGTCAATACGGCGCATACGGCGGAGTGGGCGGTCCGGGCAACGACAAGTCGATCGTCGGAAGGCTGTCTATGGGCCGTATTCTTCGCGTCGTTTCGCAGCGTTGGCTTACGATTTTCGTGTTTCTTCTGATCGGTGTGATCGTTTCCTTTTCGATTTATTCGGTTTCTCCGAAAATTTATGAAGCGGTCAGCGAGTTTACGATCGACATTAACCGCAAATCGGGGAACAACGCCTCGGTCCTCGACAACGACATGACCGTTTACGGCAACAACTATGCCGAAATCTTCAATACGCGCCAGAGCCAGTGGCGCTCGAAAAAGGTTCTGGACAAGGTAGTCGACGAATACAACGCCGAGAACAAGGATTCTAACGTCAAGGATACCCAGCTTTACGAGATTCTCGTCGATTCGAAGCTTGAGCTCGTGAGAAACGCGCGAATCATCACGATTTCGGTCAGGTCTCAGGAGCCTAAAATGGCCATGGATCTCGCCAACGCGTATCTGAGGGCCATTAAGAGCACGACGGAAAACGAGAATAAGGAACGCAGCGCCGAGGCCGTGAAGAAGTTTGCCGAACAGGCGGCCCAGCGTCGCGAAGCGTGGGACGTCAAGAAGGGTGAACTTCTCGCGACCAGAATGACGAATCAGATCGACAGGCTTCATTCCGAACGCGATATGCTTCAGCAGTCGATCCAGCAGCTGACGGTTTCAATATCCGAGCTCAGCGGCAAGGTCACGCTTTTGGAGGAGTGGGAAAAGCTTCTCGTCGAAGTTAAAAAGGATCCTTCGAGTTTCGGCCGCCTTTCGACGAACATTCCGAGGGCTCCGGAAATCAAAACCGAACACGACGCGTGGCAGAAGGCCGCGGGCGAGCGTGCGGCGCTTCTGGTGACGTTTACCGAAGAAACCAACGAGGTGATCGCCAAGACCGAAGAGGTCGAGGTCGCCAAGCAGCGTTTTATCGACGCCGTCAGCCGGGCCTATGAGGCCAGCAAATCGGAACTTGAAAGCACGAGAAACCGTTTGAGGCTCGATGAGGAAAAGCGCAAGAACAGCCAGGATCAGCTTGCCAAATTGAGCGAAAAAATCGCTGAAGTGACTTCCAAGATCGACTCTCTCGATCAGGAGGCCAGAACCTGCAACGAGCTTCTGAAAGAGGCCGAAATGGTTCTGATAAGGGCCAACCAGGAGGCTGACGCGAACAACGAAATCGTCAGAACCAACAGAGAGGCAGTCGAGCCGACCGTCCCCGTCTCCCCAAACACGCTTATCATTTTCGGGGCGGGAATCATTCTTGCGCTCGTGCTGGGCGTGATTTTCGTTCTCATTCTCGATAATCTGGAAGATACAATCGTAAACCTCTCCGACATCGAAGGGCGTCTCGCGCTCAAGGTTCTCGCCGTCTTCCCGCATGTCCAGCGTAAAAAGCGCGAACATGTCGCGAAGTATATCATCGAGGACAAGTATTCCCATTTCTCAGAGACGGTGGCGAGTCTGCGCAACCTCCTGGATTCGCCGCGTTACGAGCCGCTTTCGCATTGCATGCTCTTCATTTCGACGCAGCCCGGCGAAGGCAAGACGATTTCGTCGACATCGCTTGCGATTTCGTACGCGCAGTCGGGCCGCAAGGTGCTGCACGTCGACTTCGATCTCCGCCGTCCGCGCAGCGCGAAAATCTGGGGCATCGATCTGACCGAGGATCGCAGTTTCTCGCATTGCCTCCAGAAGGCGGCCGGCTCGAAGGTGGATTTCGCCACGCTCGTCAACAAGACGGGGGTCGACGGCCTCGACGTCATCTGCTCCATGCCGCCTGAGGGCGTCGCTCCGACGACGATTTTCGGCTCGAGCATCGTATCTGAATTTTTCGCCTGGGCCCGTGCGAACTACGAGCGCATAATCATCGACGCGCCGCCTTTCGGCATTGTCGGAGACGTCGTTTCGCTCGCGGTGCTCGTCGATTCCACGATTATCATGTGCTGCCCCGACCGCACTCACTTCAAGCCGATCCAATACTGCTCGCGCACATTGACGGAAGCGGGCGCGAGCATACTCGGCGTGGTCGTCAACGACGTCGAGATTTCCAATTCGTCCGCGTTCAATCTCGGAGTCCATCGCAGTTACGGCTATCATTACGGCTACGGCTACGGTTACGGGTACGGTCCAAGGAAGCCGAAGCAGGTCCAGGGCGACGGCGACAATCCCGAAGACGAGGTTGAAGATCAGCCGAAGTCAAAACGTGAAATCGAAGAAATCGACGCAGAGGCGAGCGGCGTAGACAACCAGTTCGCCGATGAGGATTGATTAAATCTATAAAGGAGCTTCAAATGAAAAAAATCTTCATAGACGGCAGCGCCGGAACAACGGGACTGAGGATTTTTGAAAGACTTTCCTCTCGCGGGGACCTGGAGCTCGTGACTCTGCCCGACGAAATCCGAAAAGATCCTGTCGCTAGAAAGGATGCGCTCAACTCGTGCGATATCGCTTTTCTCTGTCTTCCCGACGCCGCGGCGATAGAGGCGGTCTCGATGGTGGAGAATCCCGAGACCGTCGTCATCGACACCTCGACCGCCCACAGAACGCGCGACGACTGGGCTTACGGATTCGCCGAAATCGGCGAGCGCCGCGCCGAGATCGCCTCGGCGAAGAGGATCGCGAACCCGGGCTGCCATGCGAGCGGCTTTATCGCGCTTGTAGAGCCGCTTGTTTCTTCCGGTATTCTTTCAACGACGGCGCTTTTGTCGTCGTTTTCTCTTACCGGGTATTCGGGCGGCGGGAAGAAGATGATTGCCGACTACGAAACGGCCGGTACTCCTCTCCATCTCGGCGGCCGCCAGTACGCGCTCGGTCAGAGTCATAAGCATCTGCCCGAGATGACGAAGCTCTGTGGTCTTGAGAACGCCCCCGTCTTCTCGCCGATCGTCGTCCCCCATCTGAGCGGCATGGAGGTTACGGTCCAGGTTTTCGCCCGTGATCTGAAGGGCGGGCTCGAAGCCGTCAAGGAATGTTACCGCAATTATTATTCGCGCGGCGGGCTCGTTAAATTCGCCGAAGATTCGAGCGAGGGCGGTTTTCTTTCGTCGGCGGCGTATTCGGGGCGTGACGATCTCGAGGTCGCGGCGTACGGCAACGACGAGCGCGTGATTCTCGTCTCGCGCTTCGACAATCTCGGAAAGGGCGCTTCCGGCGCGGCGATTCAGAATATGAACATCGCTCTCGGGTGCGATGAGACGACGGGTCTCGTAGTCGGTTGAGTTAAAATGTTTTTCAAGAAGGGAGTTGCGATATGGCCAATATAACTGAAATATCCTGGGAGAACTTCGAGGCTCTTTCGCTCGATGAAAAGAAGCCCTATCTTCAGCGCGGCGGCGGAGATACGATGCCGTACCATACTCTCTTCGCCCAGCAGTTCGACCGCGACCTTCTCGAAAGGCTCTGCGCGCTTTCCAACCGCATCCGCTTCATAAACAAATCGAAAGAGGGCGCTCTTTACCTAAAGAGCGTTTTAGCCCATAAAAGAGCGATGCTTTATTTCTCTCAGCCTTCTTCGCGTACGTTCCTCTCGCACCTGGCGGCGTGCCAGCTTCTGGGGATTACGACCGGCTCCGTGCGCGACGCGGCGACATCGTCGGAGTTTAAGGGTGAGAGTCGCGAAGATTCCATCCGTACGTTCTCGTCGTATTTCGACATGATAATCATGCGCTCGCCCGAGCAGGGTCTCGCCGAGAAGATGGCGTGGGAGCTTTCGAACGCGTCGCGTCCCGTGCCGATTCTGAACGCGGGCTCCGGTAAGGATCAGCATCCGACTCAGGCGCTTTTGGATATCTATACGCTCGTAAGATCCTTCGAGGAGAAGGGCGGGCTCGACGGGCGCACGGTCGTATTCTGCGGCGATCTTCTCAGAGGCCGCACGGTCCGCTCGCTCAGCTATCTTTTGACGAATTTCAAGGACGTTAAACAGATTTTCGTAGCTCCTCCCGCATTGAGAGTTCCCGACGATGTTGTCGCTTCTCTCGCGGCGAAGGGCGTTTCCTACGAAATAACCGAAGACCTGAAGGCGGCCGTAAAGGTTGCCGACGCCGTCTATATGACGCGTATTCAGGACGAGTGGGACGAATCGAAGGGCGAATCCGCGCGCATCGACACGTCCCGCTTCAAGTTCGGGGCCGAGGAGCTCGCGCTCCTGGGGCCTGACGGCGCGATTATGCATCCTCTGCCGCGCCGTGATGAGATCGCGACCTGTTGCGACCGCGATCCGAGAGCGATGTACTGGCGCCAGATGCGAAACGGCATGTGGATACGCGCCGCGCTCATAGCCTCGACCTTCGGACTTGAAAAAGAAATAATGAACTGCGGATATTAAGAAAAATGGTATAATAAACAACTGTTATGAATGAATTAGCTTCCAAATTAAACGAAACTCTCGGGTCTGCGGCGGATTTTCTTTCGTCGGCGGGTAAGCGCATGTATTTCCCCTACGGCGGAATTTTAGGTCAGGGCGCCGAGGCTAAGGGATGTGACATCAACGCTACGATCGGCATGGCGTTCGAAGAGGATGGATCCGCTCTCGTCATGGACTCATTCAAGAAGGGGATTAACCTCGACAAGAAGGCGTTTCTCTACGCGGGCAGCTTCGGCGTTCCCGAGCTTCGCGCGAAGTGGCGCGAGATGCAGATCGAGAAGAATCCTTCCCTTAAGGGCAAGGCGTTTTCGAATCCCGTAGTAACAAACGCGCTTACGCACGGTCTTAGAATTTCGGCCGAGCTCTTCGCGGAGAGCGGCGTTCAGGTCGTCGTTCCCGATCTTTTCTGGGATAACTACTCTTTGGTGTTCGAGGAATCCGCCGGCGCCGAGCTTTCGCTTTTCAACACTTTCAAAGACGGCCACTTCGATACCGCCTCCATGAAGAAGGCGCTTTTGGCGGGCGAGGGAAAGAAGATTTTGATTCTCAACTTCCCGAACAATCCGACCGGCTACACCGCTACAAACGACGACGCGATTGAGATCGTAAAGGCTGTCGCCGAGGTCGCCGCGACGGGTCGCAAGATCGTGGTTGTTCTGGACGACGCCTACTTCGGCCTCGTTTACGAGAACGGCGTTCACGGCGAATCTCTTTTCGCCGAATTTTCGGATCTTTCGGAGAACGTTCTCGCCGTTAAGCTCGACGGCACGACGAAAGAGGATTACGTCTGGGGACTTCGCGTCGGCTTTATCACCTTCGCGTTCAAGGGTGCGACGCCCGAGCAGCTCAAGGCTCTCGAGGCTAAGGCTGCGGGTAACGTAAGAAGTTGCGTTTCGAACGTTTCGTCCATCGGTCAGCACCTCGCCGTCGCCGCGTTCGCCGATCCCGATTACGCCCAGCAGAAGCGCGACAAGTACGCCGTTCTCATGAAGCGTTACCATGAGATCCGTTCGATCATCAAGCTTCACCCCGAATATGCCGAGCGCTTTGAAGTGATGCCTTTCAACTCCGGCTACTTCATGTGCGTAAGGCCGATCGATGTCGACGCCGAGGCGCTTCGCCGCCATCTCATCGAGAAGTATTCGTGCGGAACGATTGTTCTTTCGGGGCTTTTGCGTTTGGCGTTCTCGACGATTCCGACGGCGAAGCTCGCGGGACTCTTCCAGCACGTCTCCGACGCCATCGACGATTTGCGTCAAAAATAAAACAAATACTTTAACCAACAACAAAGAAAGGACGAAAAAAAATGAAACGTCTGATTCTCGTCGCGTCCGCAACGCTTGTTTTTGCGGCTGAGGCTAAACTTGAAAAAGTAGTTGATGTTACGCTTGCCGACCAGCAGGGATTGGTTAATTTTGCCGCCAAGACCGGCAGCTTCATCAACGAGCCCATGCTCGCGATGTTGCCGGCGGGCCTTTTTGTGGCGAATCCTCTGGCGACGCAAGGCTTTGGCCCTGCCCGCGGCGACGCTAATTTTTACGCGGCCGTCTACGCGGACGAAACTGTCTCCTCGATGAGTCTCAACGAGATTTCCGAAAGCGATAAGTTCAATTTCGCCCTTCTTTACCCTGTTACGTCATCCAAGGCGGGTTTTCTCGCGGCGAACACCCACGCGAAAGAAGAGAACGGCGTCATTACCTGGAATGAGATGTCGGTTATCTTCTCTGCGGACGGCAAGTACGCCGCTGTAGCGAGCGATGCCGACGCCGCTCGCGAGGCTTTGGCCGGAGCTGCGAAAATTCCTGCGCTCAAGAAAGACGAGGCGGTCCGTGTGCGCTTGTTCAACGCCGGAATGCAGTTGATAGTCAAGGCCCTTGAATCTGACGACGATATGAAAGCGTGTCCGGAATTGATTGATATATACAAGAGTGTGACCGGGATGGAGTTTTCGCTCTGTGCCGGAGACTACGGCATCGACCTTAGAGGCTCCGTCGGCTGCACGCAGGGTTCGCTTCTTTCGAAATTAGGCAATAAACCGCTCTCGTCCGGTACGCCTCTTCAGTTTGCGGGCAAGGATGCTCTGATCGCGTGCGCTTACGCCGCTGACGCTGCCGGTTCAGACGGTGACGCTCAGTGGAAGAAACTTATGGCTTTCGCGGCGAAGTGGGGAGTTAAAACCGATTGGGTATCCTATGAGAAGAAGGGTGTCGGCTCGAAGATCGTTATTGATCCCGTTCAGCTCGCAAATTATATAAAGAGCGAGGGTGAGGCGAAGTGCAAGGAACTTGAAAAGAACAGCGAGAAGGTTTGTGAAGACGTTATGACGCTGTTCAAGCCCACCGTCGAGATTCAGAGCCCCGAGCAGGCCAGCGCGCTTTACGTGAAGGGCGCAAAGGTTCCTGTTGATGCCCAGACGCGCTTTGATAAGGTTCTTCCGGGCTTCTCCAGAAAGCCGTGTGCGAGCGTAGGCGTCTTTTCCTTGTATGGAATCATCAAGTCGGTAGGCGAGGTCGTTTGCCCGCTTATTGACGATGAAGACGCTAAAGAAGCCAAAGCTTTCCTCGCTCAGCTTCCGTCCGCCGACGGTTCAGCGATAGCTTATGCGTGGATGAAGAAGGGTCCTTTGACTCATGAGTATGTCGTCCGCGTCAATCCTGCGGAAATCAGAAATTTTTATGTCTTCGGCCAGATGCTGCAGGCGAAAATTCAGAGGAAACTTGAAGCGGCCGCAGAAGCGATTGAAGATGCGAATTGAGGCTTACGCCAAAGTAAACTTCACTTTAGAAGTTTTGGGGAAGCGCGCGGACGGATACCACGCGCTTCGCTCTTTAGTTGTTCCCGTCACATTGTCGGATACTCTTACGCTCGTTGACGCGGAAAGCATTTCGTCTGATACGGGGTACGATGACGATTTGTGCGTAAAGGCCGCAAAAATCCTAAAGGCGAACGCTCCGGAGCCGAAGGCGATTAAAGGTGTCGCTATCAGCGTTGAAAAGCGCATTCCCGCCGGCGGCGGATTAGGAGGCGGGAGCGCCGACGCCGCGGCGACGTTAGTCGCGCTGAACGAAATGTGGGGCCTTAGATTTACGCCCGAGCGGTTGGCCGAAACAGGAGCGGAGGTGGGTTCTGACGTTCCCGCTCTCGTGCTTTCGCGCTTTGCCGGTCCCGTCGTCATGGAAGGGCGCGGCGAATTTGTGAGGCCCGCAGGGGGCGATTTTCCGCGATTGAATCTGGTGTTGGTTAATCCCGGAGTCTTCTCCTCGACGCCGCGGGTTTTCGCAAAGTGTAATTCTCGCGTGACAGACGACCCTGAAATTTTGTATAATATCGTTTCATCTTATCAATCGCGCGATTTGAGTTCGATTGCGGCCTCGTTTATGAACGAGCTTGAAAAAGCGGCTATGGAACTTAATCCTGAGATTAAAACCGCTAAGGAGGCGTTAATCGCCCGCGGGGTTTCAGGCGCGCTGATGAGCGGCAGCGGATCGACTGTATTCGGTCTCGTCTCTTCGGAAGATGAGGGACGTGAAATCGCATCTTCCCTTCGCGCCGAGGGTTATTCGGCCTGGTGCGTTGAAACGTATTGTCCCGTGGTGTAGAGGCTGCACAGGAGATTTTGATTCTCTTAGTTCTGGTTCGATTCCAGACGGGACAACCAGCCTAGTATGTTTGGCTATGGACATTGGCTTTTTAATAGTGTATAATTCTTAAAATGACTTTGTAGGTGTAACTATAACAAATACATTGGAGTTAAATGAAAAGAATTAAACTACTGTTGGCTTCCGCGCTGTTTGCAGTCGCGGCGGGTTGTGTGTGTGTGACGGAAAGCGCAAAATGCGCGTATCCCGAGACGATTGACGAAGGGTTTGTCTGGTTGGCGCCGGGTAACGATCTTTCGCAGTGGGACGGCGCGACTGAGATGTATTCGCTCAAGGACGGCGTTCTCGAGTGTCATCCCGAGCGTAAGCTCCCCGAAGGCAAGCGCGGCGACCTCTATACGAAGCGCAGCTACAGGAACTTCGTTCTTCGCTTTGAATTCTGCCTCCCGCCGAACGCCAATAACGGTCTCGGCGTGCGCATGGTTCCCGGCAAGGACGCCGCCTACTACGGAATGTGCGAGCTTCAGCTTCTCGATGACGGCGGCAGCTGGTATTACGACGCCAAGAACAAGAAGGATAAGCTTAAACCTTATCAGTATACGGGCTCTGTCTACGGCATTTTCCCCTCGCTTCGCGACAACGTCGACAAGCAGATCTGGGGTAAGGACAAGAACTTCACCGGCGGCGGCAGCTACGTCCGTAAGCCCGGTATGTGGAACTTTGCCGAAGTCAAAGTCATCGGCAGCGAGATCGAGTACTATCTCAACGGCTATCTGATCACGAAGGGCGATGTTTCGAAGTTCAAGGGCGACGGCGATACTCCTGATAAGAAGAAGCACCCTGGCCTTCATAATGTCTCCGGCCCCATCGGCTGGCTCGGTCACGGCCACAACGTAAAGTGGAAAAACATCCGCATCAAGGAGCTTCCCGACAACGCCAAGATGGGCGATATCTGCCCTTATCAGACGATGGCTTGCCCCGAAGGGTTCGAGACATACTTCGCCGGCAAGGAGAGCGATTTCGCCATGTGGAAGGGCGTAACGACGAAGGAAGGCTTCGATAATCCTCTCAAGCGCTATGCAGCGACGCCTGAAAAGCGCGCCGAGATCCAGAAGTTCGCCGACGATGAAATGCGCAAGCACTGGAGCGTCCGCAACGGCAACCTCTACTTCGACGGCTACAAGGGCGGCTATTCTCTCGCCACAAAGCGCGATTACGAGGACTTTGAACTCTGGGCCGACTGGCGCATCCTTTCAATCACGGGCGACTCAGGCCTTTATCTGCGCGGCGCTCCCCAGGTTCAGATCTGGGATGCCCACAACCAGTGGAATATCGGTTCGGGCGGTCTTTACAACAACAAGAAGAATCCTTCTCGCGCGCTCAAGATCGCCGATAAGCAGGTCGGCGACTGGAACCGCTTCCATGTTATCATGAAGGGCGAGCGCGTCACCGTCTGGCTCAACGGCGAGCTCGTGGTCGACAACGTAAAGCTCGAGAACTACTGGGACCGCAGCCGTCCGATCTTCCCCAAGGATCAGATCGAGCTTCAGTGCCACGGCGATCCGCTTGAATGGCGCAACGTCTTCATCCGCGAGCTTCCTTCCGAGAAGATCGAGCCTGAGCGCGTCGGC
>JAGCJE010000308.1 GCA_017648225.1 Kiritimatiellia bacterium
CCTTTGCGCTTGTTTTTACCGTTAGCTGGAAGTTGGTGTTTTTTATTTCGCTTACAGTTTTAACTATTTGGCTTATAGTCAGTTTCGTGTTGATGCGTCGCAATAAAACAATTACGAAATAAGTCTAGACTCTATGGGTTTTCTCCCTGTTACAAAAGAAGAAATGTCGGCCCTCGGATGGAGTAGGGCCGACATTATTCTAGTCAGCGGCGATGCGTACGTCGACTCTCCTTACAGCGGCGTTGCTGTGATCGGACAGACGCTCGCAAAAGCCGGGTTTCGCGTCGCGATTTTAAGTCAGCCGGACGTCAATGATCCGGCGGCGTTTAAGAGGCTTGGAGAGCCTTTGCTTTTCTGGGGCGTGAGTCCCGGTTGCGTCGATTCGATGGTGGCGAATTATACGGCTTCCGGCAAGCGGCGCCGTCAGGATGATTTTACTCCTGGCGGCGAGAACAACCGCCGTCCCGACCGCGCCGCCATAATTTATTCTAACGCGATACGCGCCGCTTTCAAACCTGCGAAACCGATTCTTCTCGGCGGCGTCGAAGCGAGCTTGAGGCGCATAAGCCATTACGATTTCTGGAGCGACAAGGTGCGCCGGCCGATCGTTTGCGACGCTAAGGCTGACGCGCTTTCGTACGGCATGGGCGAGAGGGCGGTTCTTGCGTTCGCAGAGGCGATTAAGGCGGGGCGCGACTGGCGTATGATTCCCGGGTTATGCTATATGGCGGGCGAGAAGAATTTCGTTCCGCCCGAGGGAGCGGTCGAGCTTCCGTCATACGCTGAAGTCAGTGCTCCGACGAGCGATGGCAAAAAGGCGTTCACGAAGGCGTTTCAGCTTTTTTCCGCCAATCAGGATCCCGTTACGGCGAAGTGTCTTTTTCAGAAGGTCGATAACCGCTATTTGGTCCATAATCCGCCGTCGCCTCCGCTCGATAGCGACGAGCTGGATGCCGTGCACGATATAAAGTGGATGCTCGACGCTCCTCCGTCGATCCGCCGCCAGGGCGCGATAAGGGCGCTTGACACCATCCGCTTCGGAGTGACCACTCACCGCGGATGTTACGGCGAATGCCGTTTCTGCGCGATCGCGGTCCATCAGGGCCGACGGATCGTAAGCCGCTCGCCTGAGAGTATCATCGGCGAGGTCAGAGGCTTTCTTAAGCATCCGCGCTTCAAAGGTACTGTCAGCGACGTCGGCGGACCGACGGCGAACATGTACGGATTCGACTGCCCTAAAAAGGCCGAGAAGGGCGCGTGCGTAAATAAAGCGTGCCTTTTCCCGTCCGTATGTCCCTCGCTTAAGGTCGATCACCTTCCTCAGATAAAGCTTCTCGGATCATTGCGGTCGATACCCGGGGTAAAACACGTCTTCGTCGCAAGCGGCATCCGTCCCGACCTCGTCGCCGCCGATAGAGCGTGCGGCGACAGATATATCGATGAGATCGCGAAGCATCATGTCTCCGGTCAGCTCAAGCTCGCTCCGGAACATGTCGTCACGCGCGTTTTGGAGTTTATGGGCAAGCCC
>JAGCJE010000309.1 GCA_017648225.1 Kiritimatiellia bacterium
CGAGATTCCAAAACGCTATATCGCGCCCATTTAGAGGCCCCTTACCGCGACCCTCTTCAAAAGCCTTTTTCGAAAGGCGCATAATATCTTCATGGAGAAAATCATAGTAGCCAAACGCAGGTCCATAAATACCGACGCTCTCGAGATACTTACCTGCCTCAGCTTGGCGGAAATACTTCGCATAAAGCTTCGCTACGGCTAAATGAAACGCTGTCTTCGTTTTATCCTTAGCATGCTTATCTTCAAGCGCCTTCTTCTCGGCTAAAAAAGCGGCATCAAGACTTTCGGCAGCCTTCTTCGAAGCATTATTATCAATAGTATACTGGCTCTTAAAATCAGAAGGAGTAACTACTTTAAGAAGTTCTGTCGTATAGCGAATCATTTCGCCGCGCACTGCATCTTGGTTAGCCGTATCTGGATCAATACACGCTAAGAAGTGCATAGCCTTACCGCCGAGGTAGCGAATATTTAAATCCTCTGACTTCTGCGCCTTACGAGCAAGGTCAGTCATAAGTGTAGCATATCTAATATCATCAACACCTTCACGAAAACCTTCCCATGCTAACGTATCGATAACACCATTATATATGCCATACGCTAATACCATCGGCTTATATGTAGTACTATCATCATTCCATGGACCGAAATGATGCGCATAGTTGCAAAGCGCAGTATAACCGCTTAAGTACGCGCCAATACCGTTCGCGCGGCGGTTAAGAGACGGATTCTCAGTACCGACGTGAGGTACGGCATACCATGCAGTGCGGCTGTCATTTTGCATCTTATTCCATAAGCCAGGTACCGAACCGTCAGTCGCGAGACTCGCGGTATTGTGCCAATCGTAGTAGTAGCCCGCCTTGTAAAACACCTGATTTCCGCCTGCAATAAAGAACTTAAGCCCCGCACCCTGATAAGCCTTAAAGTGATCGCGGTTTTTTACAAACCATCTTGTGGGCGGCTCGTCACCATAACCGATATAAACATTATGATGACCGTATCGACGATCTAATTCCGCGGCGACTCGCTTAGCGTGACCTTCCTTACTCTCACCTCGCGCACTCGTCGTTACACCCTGAAGAACGTCAATACGCATACCATTTTTGCGCATTTTCTCAATCGTTAAAAACGCCTCGTTATCCATATTGCCGCGAACCATGTGAATGGGCTGATTATGCTCGGCTAAATTCTTGAAAAACGCCTCCATCTGCTTATGAGCTAAGGGCACATTGTAACCATTACGCTCACAGATGTTTTCAAAATTCATATAACTATAAGCCGAAACGAGAAAATCTTTCTCAGGATTAGCGTAGCACTTTGGCTGAGGAAGCGTAAAATCTAATACGCGCACAGCTACAGGTATCTCACCGAGAGCCTTACCATCTTTCGCAGTCATCTTAACCGCGCCCTTATATAAGCCGCTCTTAGCATTCTTTCGCGCACGAACAGTTAAGAAGAAATTACGAAATTCATTCTTAGGTAATCTAACTGGCTGGAGAGTTTCGGCATCGCGAAAATCTTCGCGCATACTATGAAAATCTTCAGTTGAACGCCAAGAATGAAATAGCTGACGCTTATTAAAGCGACGCGGAGGATTTATCCACTTTTCAGTAACTTTACCATCCTTATCGATGAGACGAGCATAATTCGCCTTCTTTTTAGTATCAACGCGAAGAATATCCTCGTCATTAACTAAAAGTTCAGGGCAAAGTTTAAAATCTGTATCGCCGAAATAGCTGAACCAGGCATTCTTATTCTGATACCATACCTTAACAAACTTTAAATCAAGATCTTCGGCCGGAAATATATCACCCTTCTCATTCTTAAACTCGCTTAAAGTAAAAGCGACCTTACCTAAATCTTTATTAGCCCAAACTAAAAAGGAACCGGGCTCGAACTCATCTTTAGCCGTAACTATATTAACAGTCCCGCCAGCGACACCATCGGTCGGATACACGTCGCTCAAGCGCTGAATATCGCTCATCGGAGGAACGGCATAATGATATACAACCGAGCTCTTACCCTCAAAATCCGCTGCGACACGCTCCTTAAGCGTAGCGGTGCTGGTTCCTTGCAGAAATTCGGCTCCTCTTAAATTGCAGCAAACTGTTACACCGCACATAGCAATGACAGCAGCCCGACTCGTTATAACATTTTTTTTCATATTAAAAAGTATATCAAATTTTTATTTGTTATAAAGACTTAAGAATATCAACAGCAAGAGATGTGACATCATTCGTGCCGCACTTCCAGCTTCCGTCACGTTTCTGGGACGAGACGAGTTTTATCGCGATGTCACTCGCAGACAGCCCGTTCGTCCCGAAGACATCCCCTGAAGGATGATAAAGTATTTTACCGACTCCGTTCGTAGAAGAAACAACTGAAAACGCCGAATTTGCAGCAACAATAACTTCGACGCGCTCCGCTTGAGGCGCACGCGAAAGCGCATGATCGACCTCGTTGCGGACGCTCGGCTCTAGTACGTTCTCGCTTACGAGCGGCTGAAGCGGAATCGTCAAAGCGAGAACGGCCGCTTTCATTTAACCCTCTTCGCCGATTCAAGCGTGTTCCAAAGAAGCATCGTAATCGTCATCGGACCGACGCCGCCCGGAACGGGAGTGATCGCGCCCGCGACGGCGGAGCAGCTTTCGAAATCGGCATCCCCGACAAGGCGGAAGCCCTTCGGCTTAGTCTCATCAGGAATGCGGTTTACGCCGACATCGATGACGACCGCGCCGGGTTTAAGCATATCGCCCTTCAGAGTATCGGGGCGGCCCGCGGCGACGACGACGATATCGGCCTCGCGCGTGAACTTCGCGATATCGGGTGTACCCGTATGGCAGAGCGTGACTGTGGCGTTAGTCTCCTTGCGGGCGAGAAGAACGGCAACGGGCTTGCCGACGATGTTGGAGCGGCCGATAACGACGGCGTGCCTGCCCTTTATGTCCATGCCGGAAAATTCAATGAGTTTAATGATGCCGTGCGGAGTGCAGGGCAGAAAGCACTCTTCGCCGATAAGCATCTTACCGACGTTGATCGGCGTAAAACCGTCGACGTCCTTTTCAGGCGCAATCGCGTCGATTACGGCCTTGTCGCTGATGTGCTTCGGTACGGGAAGCTGAACGAGAATTCCGTGAATCGCGGGATCGACGTTGAGTTCCTTAACGAGATTTACGAGCTCTTCCTGGGTCGTCGTTTCGGGAAGACGGATCTCGCGCGAATACATTCCCGATTCGACGCACGCCTTTTCCTTAGCGGTCACATAGCTGACGCTCGCGGGATTATTGCCGACGAGAATGACCGCGAGGCCAGGAACAATGCCTTTTTCCTCTTTAAGTTTCGCGACGCCCGACGCGATTTCCGCGCGGAGATTCGCCGCAAGCATCTTGCCGTCAATAATATTCATATACTCCACCTATCTTTATCAACATTTGAAAATAATGAATTTACGGATAATAAAATTGAAAACGAACGACACTAAGAC
>JAGCJE010000310.1 GCA_017648225.1 Kiritimatiellia bacterium
GTCAAGGCCGCTCACGACGCGCGTCTTCAGATCATCGACTTCATGGAGACCGTCATTCCCGCTCCGCGCGCCGAACTCAACAAGTACGCGCCCCGGATCGAGGAGATGCAGATTCCCGTCGACAAGATCGGCGCTCTCATCGGTCCCGGCGGCTCCAACATCCGCGGTATCGTCGAGTCCACGGGCGCCCAGATCGACATCGACGACGACGGTAAGGTCTCGATCTTCGCGACCTCGCTCGAGTCGATGGAGGCCGCCAAGCGCGCCGTCGGCGCGGTCAGCGCGGTCGCCGAACCCGGCAAGATCTACGAGGGTACCGTTACGGGCATCAAGGATTTCGGCGCGTTCGTCGAGATTCTCCCCGGTATGGACGGTCTTTGCCACATCTCCGAGCTCTCCGACAAGCGCGTTCCCAGCGTGGACGCCGTCTGCAAGGTCGGCGACAAGATGATGGTCAAGTGCCTCGACGTCGACGAGCGCGGCCGCATCAAGCTCAGCCGCAAGGCCGCCATGGCCGAGCTCGACGCTAAAGCCTGATAATTCAGGCTTGATTCAAGCAGAAAGCCGCAGGGATTTATATCTCTGCGGCTTTTGTTTTTGATTTGTGCTCTTGACCTAGCAGTTGCAGGATAGTATAATATCCTCTAATGTTTTCGTTTTTAAGGAAAAAAGTTAAAGGACCGGTCGTTTATAAACGTCCGGATCACTGCATTTCCAGAAAAAACATCGATTCCGACGCTCTTAAGGTTCTCTACCGACTCTCGTCGCTGGGGTATACCGCTTATCTTGTCGGCGGCGGAGTGAGAGATCTGCTTATGGGCAGAACGCCCAAAGATTTTGATGTCGGCACGTCCGCTAAACCTGTCGAGGTTAAGAAAGCCTTTAAAAACTGTTTTCTCATCGGGCGGAGATTTCGTTTGGCGCATGTGCGGTTCGCGGGCGGTAAGATTATCGAGACGGCTACCTTCAGGCGCAATTCGCAGACGGTCGGCGAAATAATCGAGCATGCAGCCGAAGGACCGCTTGAAGACAATACCTTCGGTACGCCTGAGACCGACGCCTACAGGCGCGATTTCACGGTAAACGGTCTTTTTTACGACATCAAGGACTTCAGCGTGATCGATTGGGTCGGCGGCATGAAGGATATCGAAAAGAAGATTATCCGCGCCATAGGCGATCCTGACATACGCTTCCAGGAAGATCCCGTCAGAATGATGCGCGCCGTTAAATTTTCTTCACGTCTCGGTTTCAAGATCGAACGAAAAACTCTGGCCGCGATGAAGAAGTACCATTCGTGCATCTTGAACGCCGCCGTGCCGCGCGTCTGCGAAGAAGTCTTCAGGCTTTTCCCTTACGGACACAGCTGCGAGGCCTTTAAACTCATGTGGGAGTGCGGAATGCTCGGCGATCTTCTGCCGGAGCTTTCGTCGTACGTCGATTCCTCCGGCGGAGCGAAATGCGTTCTTTGGAAATATCTTTACGTGCTCGACAAATACGAGACGATGATGGTTTCGAAGGGCTATGAGGTTTCCAATGCGTTGCGCGCGGCCGTTTTGATGACGGGGCTTTTCAAGGCCGAGAAGAAGGACGGCCAGGGCCGCAAGGTCATGCAGCTGATGCTCCAGTCGCTTAAGATACCAAAAGCCGTTTACTTCACCGCGTCGCTTCTTCTCGAGAGTTCGCGACGACTGTCTTCGCCGCCGGTGAAGGGTAAAAGCCGTTTTATCTACAACAGAGATTTTTTGGACGCGCTCGATTACAATCGCATCGTCTTCAGGGCGGAAGGCAGAGATGAGAGCGTCCTCAACGCCTGGTCAGACCTCTATGAAGAGAAAGGAAAAAAAGAATGAACACTCCCGACGAATTGATTCCCCTTGCAGATTGGTGGAAGAAGGACGGTAAAAAGTATTTGGCTATGGCGCTTGTGGCGGGTATGGCCGCGCTCGGCGTTTATCTGTGGATGAGCAAGGAGCGTCGTTTAGACGCCGAAGCTGCGGTGTTCGCATGCGGCGCCGGAGATTTTCAGACGCAGGATCTGGAGGACGCCGTTCAGAAATACGGCGACCGCGACGTAAGTCCTCTCATTAAGCTTCGTCTTGCCGCGAAGTATGTAGAAGTCGAGGATTTTGCAAAGGCGCTCGAGGTTTATACTGCTCTGGTGAATGAGAAGTCCGTGCCTGAAGCGCTCCTGTTTGCTCCCGAATACGGCGTGGCGTGCTGCCAGGAATCTCTTTATAACTGGGCCGAGGCTAAAAAGGCGTACGATGTGATCGCCGAGGGTTCAGCCAGCGCCTATACCTTTGATGCGAAGCTCGGTTCCGCCCGCTGCTATGCCTTTGTTGAAGGCGTTACCAACAAGATTGAAAAGCTGGAAGCTCTCAAGAAGGATTACGAGAAGGACGCTTTAGCAGTAATGCGGATCGAAAAGACGATTGAAGCCGTCAACGGCTGGGAAAAGCGCGAAACTCCCCTTCCTCCAGTTGAGACGGTGAA
>JAGCJE010000311.1 GCA_017648225.1 Kiritimatiellia bacterium
ACGCTCTGACGGATAAGACTCTCGCCGCCGAAAACGCGCAGGAACTGTTTCGGCTTTTCGGGGGTCGACAGAGGCCAAAATCTTTCGCCGCTTCCGCCCGCCAGTATGACAGCATAAAAACCACTCATTCTCATCTACCTCAATCAGTCGAACTTCAACGTCTTTTTCCAGCCCGATTTCAGCGCCGGCCATTCTTCCACCAAAGCGAAATCGTCGGCCACAAAAATCTTGAACCCTTTAGGCGCGGATACGAGCTTACGGCCGTTTTTGGCTTCCGGGAAAACGATAAGAAGAGGCAGGTCGCCCTTCTTTGAAGCTGCCGCCGGACCGTCGCCTTCAAGTGAAATCGCACGGCGGGGATTACCGTAAAAAACCGTGCCGTCGAAATCCCAGATAAGCCCGGCTCTGTCACGCGGCTGCATCTCCATTTTCGATTCAAGCTTCTTTATGAGAAGCTGATTGGCCGCATACCAGCTTTCGTTGAGGGGATATTTGTAACCTCCGAAATAACGCCATGTGTTCCAGCCGATTTCACCGTACCAGGTCGTCTTTATGTAGCCCACGAACTGATTAACCCTGCCGAACCCGAGAGCCGTCATTATCATGTCGTCGCCCGGCTTATGATTGGCGATAAGGCAGTTTCCGGCCGCAATCCACACCTTCTCCTTTTGTGGTTCCGCCAATGGCGTGACGGACGCGCCGTCTATTTTTTTTACTTTGGCCTGTCCCGTGGAATAATCAATCATCTGCAGATTTTTAACCGCGCCAAATCTGCCGTTGTATGCGACGATGTTGCCGCGCGAAAACGGCATTTCGAGATTGCGTTCGCTCGCATGGGAACTCGTGACCAGAAGCTCTGGGTCGCTCTTGAGCCACGCCTCGACGAAAACATGGGAAGTATCTCCGTCCGTCTTGTTTTTAACGATTCTTCCGGAGGGATCTTTGGTCCACCACTCTCCCGGAGGATTCGCGTCGGATATTACCGTAACCGGCCCTTCTACGAGATACTTGCCTACGCCGGTCGTCGCAAGAACCGATGAGATCTTCCGCGGTTCTTTAGACGTTGCGACGCGCATCGCGTCCTTCGCCGTTGGTCCTGTAACGATACCCCATATCGCATCCTCGTACGGATCCGAGTCGATTTGGCATATCATCCTCTTAAGACGTTTGATCATCTTGTCGTTCAACTCTTCGGGGCGGACGACGAAAGCGACGTAACGCGGCTTATGCTTGCGCAGAGCCTCAAACGTCTCGAGAGAATCTACGGAATCTTTTACCGTGCAGGAAACGGTGTCGCGGGGAGATTCGCGAACCATCGCGTCCGCGACCTCCTTCCATTTAGCGGACTCCTCGCTCGGAACAGACGAAAGAGACGCGACGACAAGCATCGTGGAGAAAAAATTGAAACGGCCGGAATTGTTCATAATCAAATATTATCCTCTCGGTAGTCATTCGCTTCTAGGCAACGCGACTCTGTTGCCGGGGAAAAATCTGATGCGTCCCTTGAGCCTCAGAGACATAGTGAGGGAATTTATCTTCGCGGCGTCAAAACCCGTTTTCACGGCCAAAACATCCACCGAAACCGGCTCCTCTCCGAGATTTCGCATTATAATCGACTCTTCGACGTTGAAAGGCACATGCGCGAAAAGCCCGGCGTTGTTTTTCTTTTCCGTTTTTCGCTTTTCGGAGGACGGCGGGGCGTCTTCGGCGTCCAGTGCGCTGCGTCCGAAGAGATCGCCCATCTCCTCTTCGACGTCGCGGGCGTTGCGGACGAGTCTCGCGCCGTCGCGGATAAGCTTAAGACACCCTGCAGAAGCGCGGCTGTCGACACGCCCGGGAAGCGCCATGACAGTCCGCCCGAGTTCAGCCGCGAGCGACGTCGTAATCAAGGTTCCGCTTTTAAGAGGAGCTTCTATCGCGATTACGCCTTTAGCGAGAGCGGCGACCACTCTGTTGCGTTGAGGGAATGTATGCTCATCGGCGCTGCGTCCGAAAGGAAATTCGCTTACGACCGCACCGCCCTTTTCGATTATCTCTCGCGCTAGGGCGCGGTTTTCCTCCGGATAGAACATGTCGAGAGCCGAACCGAGAACGCCGACTGTCACGCCGGAAGCGTCAAGCGCACCTCGATGAGCTGCGGCGTCTATACCGAGAGCGAGCCCAGAAATCACAACCCAACCGTTCGAGGCAAGATCGAAGGAAAGTTTGGATGCCTCGTTGCGACCGTACTCGGTCGAACGGCGAGTACCGACCATAGCGATGGCGGGACGGGAAAGCGCCTTAACGTCGCCCTTGACGTACAACGCAAGAGGATGGGCGCGCATATCTCTGAAAACAGAGGGATAATCTTCGTCCGCGGGAGTTAAAATTTCAACCTTGTATTTTAAAGCGAGTTTCAGTTCACGCTCCCAATCGATAGCGCCGGGATTCCGCCCGACCTTATGCGGGTAATTCTCCCATGCCGAAACGACCGAACCGAACTTTGCGACGAGCCCGGAAAGTTTGACAGAACCGACTCCTTCTGTCAGATTAAAGGCGATATAAGCTTCTTTTTCGGTCATCTAAAATTTCCTATTGCAATCTCAGTCGGATTTTTGATATACTATCTCTCAGTTGATTACGGCCCCATCGTCTATCGGCTAGGACACAAGCTTTTCATGCTTGGTAGAGGAGTTCGACTCTCCTTGGGGCTGCCATTAAAAAAGAGGCTTTCGCCTCTTTTTTTGTTTTAAACTCATCTCTCATCAACCCTGCTGAGCTTTGAGAGCCTGGGAAACCGCAAGCATCCTGTCGGAGAGATCGGCAAATCCGACGTCCGTGGAATATACGTCCTTGTAGTACTGATACGCCTTCTCGAGGTCTCCCGCATTTTCAGCGCACAGACCGAGCTGATAGACCACGTTCTTCTTAAGATCGTCCATCGTCGGTATCGCGTCGCGCGCAGTTTCAAGCTGCATCACCGCCATATCGGACTGACCCTTCATCATAAAGCACATCGCCAGATAATAAAGCGCCCAGAGACGATCCTTGGGGCTGCGCTGAGCGAGCTGGAGATGTTCAAGAGCCTCGTCGTAATATTCGTTCTGATAATAAAGAACGCCGAGCTCATAACGTAGATGAAGATCGTTCGGATAACGCTCGACGCGCGAAGCGAGATCGTCAAACACGAACTGGTTCTTCTCGTTCATCAACTCGACAACGGAATTCTCGTCACCGGCGGCGCGATACTGTTCGATAAGCTGATCGTAGTACTGGACCTGGGTCTGGGAAAGCATACGGTCGAGCTCGGGATCCATAGAACCGGAAACTTCAAGCGCTTCCTGAAGACAGTTGATCGCCTCCTCAAAACGCTTGCTCTGGATATAAAGTCTGGCGAGCGCGCGGCGGAAGTTCATATTCTTCGGCTCGTTCGCGATCTGGGCAATCTTTTCAGCGATAAGCGCTTCGGCGTCGTCACCGGTTACCACGGCCTTGTTGGCCTGATCGAGTTTCTTGGCCTGCTCCTTGTTCGCGATAAGATTCTGGAACCCACCCTTCTTTCCTGCGGTTTCAACCCATCCCGAATTCATCGTCGCCTGGGCTTCGCAGTTTTTGAGAAGCTGTACAATCTGCTGATCGCCGGGCTTAATCTCGGAAAGTTTTCTGTACGCATCACGGGCCTTCACCCAGTTCTTCGACATCTGATAATAGGTCGCTACGCGCATAAGAAGCTCAGGATCCTTGTTCCCGCCTTCATAAGCGGCCTCGACGGAAATTGCGGCGTGATCAGGCTTGCCAGCGGCCTCGGCCGCCTTGACGGCGGCTTCAATGTTATCACCGTCGAGAGGATTCTTGCAAAGAAGCTTTTCGGCCTCGGCCATAGCCTTCTCACCTTCGCCCTTCTTGACGAGACCCATGATTTTCTGACGGTCCATCATATAACCGAGTTTGGCGCCGAAACCGACCTTGCCGTTCGCGCGGAAGTTGAGAACCTGGGCCGTGCGTAAAAGTCTGCGGGCCTCCAGAACGTCTGGAGCTGCAGCGACAGCCTCCATCAGCATATCGACCGCAAGTTCATATTTACGCGACTCGAGCGCCTGGCGCCCGCGATTCATGAAATTCTGAGCCTTCTGAGCTAAATCTACAGCCATAAAAACCTCTTCGTAAATTTTCAAATTCAAGGAGTGACCGCAAGTCTGTCGTCACCGGCACCTTCGCAAATGCCGTTGGTCTTGTACGTCTTAAGCATAAAGTGAGTCGCCGTAGAAACGACTCCGTCTATAGTCGAAAGATCCTGCGCCACAAAGGACGCGACATCCTGAAGACTGTTTCCCTTGACGAAAACGAGAAGATCGTAACCGCCCGACATCAGAAAACAGGCCTCAACCTGTTCGAATTGAGAAACCTTCTGAGCGATCTTTCCGAATCCGCACTCGCGCTGAGGCGTTATCTTAAGCTCGATTACTGCACGCACTTCGTTCATGATACCTCCTTATTCCCACTTTAAGTTCAAAACGTCGTCAACGATCTGTCGCGCGATATCCTCGGCTATCCTTCCGGAGGCGTCGCGTTGGAGCGTTACCACATCCCGATCGCCGTAAAATGTCGTGCGACCTATATATTTACGGTTGTCGACAAGAACCATACCCGATTTTTTGTCGATAAAGCTGACGACCGCTTCACTTTTAAAGCGTCTCTCCATGCGGCGATTACCATGGTCACGAATGCTGGAATTCACTCTTGAGATGGATGCAGATCCGATTACACCCTGGATCTCAAGCGCGCAATCGGAGGATGTCGAGATCTTGAAAGTTCCTTCACGCTGGAATTCACGGAGAATCTGACGCGTAACGACATTCCCGAGTTCTGTCACCTCGCTTTCGTTACGGAACACGGGAACGAATACGGTACGCTTATCCTCGGGGACATCGCTCGTCCACTTGTATGTCGCGCAACCTGACGATAAGGCTGCGAGCGCAAATGCGAAGAAAAATTTAAACATTCTCATCTTGACTCCTTGACTGACTGCGGTGACTTAAGCTGCTCAAGACGTTCGCGGACGGCCTGAGCGTAGGGACTGGCGGGATAATCTCTCAAAAAGCCCTCGTAGGCGTTGATCGCGCCTCTTAATTTTCGGGTACGCGAATCGTAGAATCTCGCGGCTTCATACGCCTCTTTCTCAACGATCGCGGAAGCTTCGTCGCGCCATTTCAAAAACTTCTCTCTCGCGTCGTTGTCGTCGGTCGTTCTCGCGGCCATCGCCATAAACGAGACGGTGTTTAAACTTCTGTCGCGATTGTATTCATGCTCTTTCAGAAGATGCATCCTCAGTTCTGCCTCCTTGTAAAGAGCGGCCTTGGATTCCGGTGAGGCGCTATAACGGTTTCTGATGGTCCTGCACACGTCGACCGATTCCTCAAACTCCTCGTCGTCGATGCGAAGCTCAACGATCGCATACATCGCCTCGGGCGCGAATACGGCACCCGGCGCACGACGCACCACCGCTTCAAACGCGTGTCTGACGTCGGTGGTGTTCGCAAACCTGAAAAAGACGATACGCTTGCCGTCCTCGCGCATTTTTTTGGCGGCCTCGTACATCTTTGTCATAACTTTATCGTAATCGCAGTTCGAGGAATAAAAGTCAGCAAGGTATTTATATTCTTCAAGAGCGCTGATTGGATCTTTCATCCTGTAAAGATAGAGGTCAGCCAACTCTTCCTGGGCCGTAACGGCCTCGGGCGAAAACGCGAACGCGGCGATAAGCGCATTATAGGCGTTCACTGCCGAACCGTACGATCCCTTTTCGGCATATCCGCGGGCCAGCGCGAGCTGATCTTGGGGATTTTCAAACTTCGCTCTGCGCCACCAGAAAAAACTCGGCGTCTTGCGCTCTTGAGGCAAAACATTGGATTCGCTGTCGAAACCGGGATACGCATCCGTCGCATAATGGGTCCCCGGTCCCGGGGTCGCGGCGAACAACCCCGCACCCGCTGCGCAAAGAGCGAATAACATCAATAATCTTTTTAAATTCATACTGATATTATATCACACGCTGCGGTAACTTTCCATCTAGACTTTCAAAATCTAAACGCGAAGGCCGGAACAGACTTCGTTTGAATCAGGATTCGTCCATTCGTACGGGAAAGAAGCACACTTATCTGGTTTCACCGCGTGTATCGTACAGAGATTGTCGTCTGTCAGATAAACGCACGAGCCGTCCGGACGGCTTTTTAAGATAAGACCCTTCCTGTCAGGCGCGACTTCGGTCTCGGTGGCGATAAAATCATCCTCTGTGAAGCCGAGATACTTCGCGATTCGCGATATCTCGGCTTCATTGACGCGGACGATCCCGTTCTTTATGCGGCAACAGGCGCCGCACTGGCGGCATTTAAACGTCATGTCGCGCCGTTACAGCGAAGCGAGGAGCCCGCCGCAGAGAATGAGATGCTTCTCGCGATCCGAAAGACGCGTCTTGAGAGCGATAACGCCCTTCTTCGTCTTGAGCTCGAAAACGCCGTCTCCGGCAACGGCATCACGTATGCCTTTAAGTTCGAACTTCTCGCCGGCGACGATTTTGTCGTAATCGGAAGGATTTACGAACTCGAAAGGTACAATGCCGAAATTAATCAGGTTGGCGCGGTGGATGCGTTCGATCGACTTCGCGAAAACGGCCTTTACGCCGAGATACATCGGGCAGAGCGCCGCGTGTTCGCGGCTCGAGCCCTGACCGTAACTTTCGCCCGCGACGATAACGTTTACCGCGCCCGCCGTCTTGTTTGCGAGGCAGTTGTCGTGGAACTTAGGATCGCACGGCTCGAAGACGAACTTCGCGTATTCCGGAATGTTGGAGCGGAACTTAAGTCTCGCGCCGGCGGGCATGATGTGGTCGGTCGTGATTTTATCGCCGACCTTGATCGCGCATACGGCGTCGTAAGTCTCAGCAAGCTTCTCGCCCTTCGGAACCTGGGCGATATTGGGTCCGCGTACGATCTTCGCGGCTCTGACGCCCTTTCCAGATGTGGAGCGGTAAAGGAACATTGAATCGTCGATCGGAAACTTCTTGGGACTGGGAACGCTCGCGACGGGATTAAGCGTAGGAAGTTCGATCTTGCCGGTAAGAGCCGACGCTGCGGCCGTCTCGGGAGACACAAGGTAAACGCCTGCGGACTTTGTACCGCTGCGGCCTTCAAAGTTGCGGTTGTTGGTTCTGAGAGAAATTGCGCCCGTCCTCGGAGACATGTGAGCGCCGATACAGAACCCGCACGCGTTTTCGAGCATACGGCAGCCTGCGCGGTGGAGAATTCCGAGCGATCCATCTTTGGCGAGCATATCGATAACCTGGCGTGAACCGCAGGCGATACCGACTTCGACATCATCGGCCACGTGCTTACCCTTAAGATAAAGTGCGACGGTGCGGATATCGCGGTAGGACGAGTTCGTGCAGGAGCCGATCATTATCTGATTTACCTTCTTGCCCTTCATCGACTTTACCGTAACGATGTTCCCGGGGCTGTGCGGCGCAGCCATAAGAGGCTCGAGCTTCGAAAGATCGACCGTAAACGTATCGTCGTATTTTGCTCCCCTGTCGGGAAGTATCTCGACGAAATCTTCAGCGCGCCCCTGAGCGGCGAGGAACTGCTTCGTGACCTTGTCCGAAGGGAATACGCTCGTCGTAACTCCGAGCTCGGCGCCCATGTTCGTGATCGTCGCGCGCGAAGGAACATCGAGCGTCGCGACTCCTGGACCGGTATATTCGAAAATCCAGCCGACATTACCCTTAGTCCCGAACTTTTCGAGAACCTTGAGAATCACGTCCTTGGCGCTCACGCCCTTTTTAAGTTTACCTTTAAGAACGATGGCGCGGACCTTCGGTGTAGGAATATGAAACGCTCCGCCAGCCATAGCGACCGCAATATCAATACCGCCCGCACCGATGGCGATCTGGCCGATGCCGCCGCCCGTCGGGGTATGGGAATCGGAACCTAGAAGAGTTGTGCCCGGCTTTCCGAAACGCTCGAGGTGTAACTGATGGCAGATGCCGTTGCCGGCCTTGGAATAGATGATGCCGTATTTCTTCGCGACAGACTGCAGAAAGTCATGGTCGTCGGCGTTCTCAAAACCGATCTGAACGGTGTTGTGGTCAACGTAAGAAACCGATACGTCCGTTTTTACGCGGTTTACTCCCATCGACTCGAACTGGAGATACGCCATCGTACCTGTAGCGTCCTGTGTCAGAGTCTGATCGATACGGATACCGAGCTCGGAATCTTTAGAGGCGTCGCCTTCCACTAGATGGGCGGCGAGAATTTTTTCAACGACATTCATCTGTTTTTTCATGGTTTTCATAGTATATCATTTTCATGTTTCGCATCGTTCCCGATCGTTGCCGCGATCATTTACGCCAATACGACAGGTACTCTATATTGCCTTTTTCCTTGCCTTTTATCGGAGATTCCTCCAGGCCCAGAAGTTCAAGCGAAAGCTCTTCTTTCGCAAATCGGACGATTTCGTCTCGTGCGGCCAGACGCAAAGCCTCGTCTTTTACGAGGCCTCCTGGCGCGTTACCCTTCCCGACCTCGAACTGCGGTTTGATGAGCGCGACGATTTCGCCTCCGGGAGGTAGAACGTCTTTGATGGGCGGCAGAATAAGTTTAAGAGAAATAAAGGAGACATCCGTAACGGCAAGCAGAGGCTCATATGGGAGATCCTCGCGCTTCATGAATCTCGCATTGTAATTCTCCTTTACCCAAACGCGCGGATCGCTCCGCAACGACCACGCAAGCTGATTTGTACCGACATCGACCGCCATGACCTTCTCTGCTCCGTACTGGAGAAGACAATCGGTGAATCCACCCGTGGAACTACCTACGTCGAGACATGTTTTACCCTTTGCGGAAAGTGACGGGAAACAGTTGAAGGCGCCTTCCATCTTTTCACCGCCGCGGGAGACGAATTTCGGAGGAGAAGCGACTTCGATATCCACAGTGTCATCAACCATTCGGGAGGGCTTTCGCTCGACCTGCCCCTTCACGCGGACCTTGCCCTCCATCAGAAGAGCCTGAGCGCGGGTGCGGCTGTCGCAAAGCCCGCGCTCGATCATAATAACATCAAGCCGTTTTTTCACTGGAGATCAAGCCGTTCCATCTTACGGATGTTTTCTTTAGGAATGGGGCGCTCGATTTTGTTTTTACCCTCGACCGTGATATACGCCCCCTCGGTATTCTTTAAAATACCTTCGATCACGTCCGTTGAAGTCGTAATTCTTATATTCGGAGTGAAAACCTCACGCATTTCAATCTTCAATGACGTCGTAGAGGAGACGCTAAGTACGGGATGTCTGATCTCCTCCGCGTATCCGCGGCATTTCACGCGAACCGTATGTTCGCCGGCTTTGAGTTCGGGTACGATGAGGGATTCGCTCCACATCGTAGGATCGCCCGATCCCTTCGTTCTGCCGATGACGCGGCCGTCGATTTCGACCTCGATCCCTGCCGGTCGGGTACGGATTTCCAGCTTCGCGAGATTACTCGAAAGACGAAACTCCTCGTTTACCGTCGCGCCTTTCTCGACGGTTATTTCACGCGTCAGGGAATCAAAGCCTTCCTTTTCGGCCTTCACGGTATAAATGCCCGGAGTAAGATTTTTCAGGTAAATCGGCCCGTCACCGCGCGGTTCGCCGTTAATGTAGAATCTGGCTCCGGAGGGAACGGAGGTGAGATTCAAACTGCCCGGCAGCGGATTAAGCTTATAGAATAGATTCGGCGTGTCGCCCGCGTTGATCGCGATTTCACGCGTCAGCTTTTCGTAGCCGGCTTTTTTAAGTTCAAGCGTCATGCGCCCGTTCGGAATTTCAGAGACGACTACGGGAGTGTGGCCTCTGGAAATTCCGTTTAATATGACTTCCGCGCCCTCGGGATCGCTGGTTATGTTGGCGACGCCCGAATTGAGCAGAAGCTTGACGTTCTGGACGATGGGTCTGCGGCCGTTGAATTTGATTTCGAGCTTTCTGTCGAGATAGCCGGTCTTTCTCAAAACGACCGAATGGAGATCCTTGGTCTCAAGGACGGTTATAAGACGCGGGGTTTCTCCGTGGGAATATCCGTTTACCGTTATCGACGCGCCGGAAGGCTCGCTTGTCAGAAGAAGAAGCCCCTTTACAGGCTCCAATCTGGTCGACACCTGATTTCCGGAGACCTCGAGCGGAGTGAAGATCGCGTCATACGGCTCGTAATCATCCAACTCCATCCTGACGTGACACGGTTTGTTGGGTTTGACGTTCGAGAGGACAAAAGGCGTCATACCCTTCTCTTCACCGTCGACGAACACCTGGGCCCCTTCGGGAGTCGACTTGAATTCGACGGAAACGCGCTTGGGCGCTCCGTCCTGCGCGAAAAGAATCCCGGCCGTGCAGACAAACAAGAACGAGAGAAACTTTTTCATTTTCTGCGCCCTTTCCTATCTTTCTCGATTTTCCTTAAGTTTATTTCGCAGTTTTCGATCCCGCTTTCGGCGTCACGGTGCCTAATGTCGTCGCGGCGGGGAACCATCTCGCGGATTATGGCAAACTCTTCACGCGCTCCTTCCCAGTCGCCGATGGTCTGAAGCCTGCCGGCCTCCTCGAATCTCTTTTTGCACCGGCCGTCCAATTCCTTTCGCGCCTCATCTATCTTACGCTGGATCCGCACGATGGAATCGCCGCTCGCCCCGAGAAGCGAAAGATCTCTGCGCGCTAGGGTATACGAGTCGATCGCCTTGCTTATATTGGGATATTCGACGTCGCGCTTGTCCCAGAACTCGTCGGCGAGTATCTCGCTGTCCTCGATGGACTTCTCGATCTCCTCACGCGACCGTTCGATCGACTGTACGCCGAGAATGTTGTTCACCGTCGACTCGAGCTTTTCGCGGATCCTCTTGAATTCTTCAGGCTCGAGTTCATTCTCGACGACGACTTTTTTAACTCCGTTTTTACGGACGAGTTTAATGGACCACGATTTGTAGGCGTTCACATTGGCAGAGGATTCGCCTATGTATTCGTCTTTAAGTTTCTTCCAGTCGTCACCGGAAAAGATCATCTCAAGAAGTTCTCTGTTGGAATCCGTGATCTGTTTTTTCGTAGACGGCAATTGACGGTTTTCATGAGGAAGATCGTCGAATTCGATACTCAATTCGCCGTTGCTCGCGAGTGTCGCCGCATAACGGAATACATGTGAAGAATCCGCGTCAACCTTTTCATAAACGAAGGAAACGATATCGTCGGACACTTTTTCCTGCTTCTCGGCCTGTACCGCCCTCTTTTTGGCGAACGGATTGCCGAAGACGAGAACAAATGCGATAGAAGCAAGGAGGACGCCGATAATCGCGGTCGTAACGATTTTCAAAACTGGAGAGACCTTCTGCCTGGCGTCGTCGGGAGATCCTCCTGACTGGTTTCCGGCGGAACCGAATCCGAGATCGACCTCGCCGCCCGCCTCGGAAGCGGGCCTCGCGGGCGCACCTTTACCGGACGGCTCTTCTTCGCCTATCATTTTAAGAGACGTCGATCCAACGTAAATCTCGTCACCCGCCTTGAGCGTACGCGGAGCGGAAGAGACGGCCTCTCCGTTTACGTACGTTCCGTTCGCGCTGGAAAGGTCGATCACCGTCACGTCGGATTCGCCCGAACACTCGAAGAAACAGTGATTGCGGGAAAGCTCCTCGTCCGGAATATGAATGTCGCTGGAAGACGAACGGCCCAGACGCAATCCCGCGTAAGGAACCTCAAACCGCCTGCCCGCCAGATCTCCGGACGTCACAAGTATTTCTAGTCTTTTTGCCATAACCTCTCCTGATTAAAACAACTGACCCTTCATCGCCTGGGCGATTACCGGACCGAGCAGAATTATGAACACCGCCGGAAAGATGCAGAGCATCAAAGGCCCGAGCATTTTTGTGGGAGCTTCGTTTGCGAGTTTTTCGGCGCGATCAAAGCGGCGCTCTCTCAACTGCTCGGACTGTATGCGAAGTATTGAACCTATCGACACGCCGAGCTCGTCGGCCTGGATAAGAGCGTAGGCGACGGATTTGAGATCAGGCTGCTTTACGCGGTCCGCCATACTCTTTAGGGCGACTTTTCGCGACGAACCGACCTGAATCTCCTTCGTCATGCGAAGAAGCTCCTCATTGAGAGGATCGAGTTTCCTGGATTCGCAGTTACGCTGAAGAGCGCTGATGAAATCCATACCCGCCTCGACGGACAGAGTCAATACGTCAAGAACGAACGGCAGAGCCTTCATTATCGAAAGATGACGTTTTTTAACGGCGTCCTTAAGCCACATTGTAGGCTGGAGCGCGAGAAGAACGACACCCATGATGCAAAGCTGAAGACGCAGAGATACAAACAGCGACCCGGGAAACGCAGCGCCCATAAAGAAGATGACCACGCACCAGAGCAGACCCATCGCGATCGGCGAGAGTATGCGAAGCGCCACGAACTCCCTGCCGTTCAAAAGGCCCTCGTATCCCCCGGAAACGAGCATCGACTCGTACTTCGCCACGTCCTTCGCGAACGACGGACGGGAGACGAGTCGGTCTAAATTTCCGACGAACGGCAGGAGTAACTTGAATGTAAGAGGCAGAGACCGCTCCTGACGGCGACCGTCGGCGAGCGTAACGTACGTCACTTCGCGAGCGACGCTCGCGGCATACCACGCGAGCCCCGCAGCGGCGACGCCCCAAACTATCATCAGTATTACTTCCATCGCCATTATAGGAATCTTTTTGAGATTTTATGTCGCAGCTGCGCCCGCACCCGCATCGGACGAAGGCGACAGGACTCCTCCGTTGACGCCCGGCTCGCCCGCGAAAAGAATCATACCTTCCGACACGCCGACGGACATCTTTCGAGGAGCGAGGTTCGCGACAAAGACAACTTCATTTCCGACAAGTTTATCCGGCTCTGGATACGCCTGACGGATTCCCGAGTAAATCGTGCGCTTTCCGAGAGAGCCGGCGTCAAGAACGAATTTAAGAAGCTTAGTGCTCTTGGGAACGATTTCGCAGCTTTCAACGACGCCGATTCGAAGATCGAGTTTCTCGAAGTCGGGGAATGCGATTTCGCTCTTAAGAGGCGCAACCTCTCCCGAGACTTCCTTCTCTTCCCTCTTGTTCTTGCTGGCGCGCGATTCGTGGCTGACTTCACCCGACTCGCCGGGCTTGACCTTGGCGGCCTCGACCATCGCTTCGACCTGCTTCATGTCGACGCGGCTCGCGAGATACTCATATTCGCCGAGAGCGCAGTTTTCCTTGAACTCTCCGGCGCTCGCCCACGTCCACTCGCTCTCTCCGAAAAGCTTCATCGCCTTATCAGCGTACGCGGGAAGAACGGGTTTCAGATAAATCGCGATAATCCTGAAAGCGTTGAGCGCGGCGGTAAGCGTCGTGCGGGTCGTCTCTTCGTCCGTCTTGACGGTCTTCCAGGGCTCGCGCTTGTCGAAGTACTCGTTAGCGGCGTCCGCAAGTCGGCAGATTTCGACAACGGCCTGGTTGAACCTACGGTCTTCGAAATGTCTGGCGATCGTATCGCCGGCGGCAACGCACTTTTCGACGAGAGCACGGCCTTCCTCGTCCATCGTACCGAGAAGTCCGCCCAGTTTCTTTTGAAGCATCTGACCGCCGCGAGAGGCGATGTTCGTGATTTTTCCGACAAGATCGGAATTGACGCGCTGAACGAAGTCTGCAAGATTGAGATCGATATCGTCGGTCGTGCCTCCGAGTTTCGCCGCGTAGTAGTATCTGAGCGCTTCTGGCGGAAGATTGTCGAGATAGGTGCGAGCCGAAACGAACGTCCCCTTCGACTTCGACATCTTCTCGCCGTTAACCGTCAAAAACCCGTGAACGAAAACTTTCGTCGGGCCCTTGAATCCGGCGGAGTTGAGCATCCCCGGCCAGAAAAGGCAGTGGAATCGGATAATGTCCTTGCCGATGAAGTGGTAAAGCTCGACGTTGGGATCGTTCCACATTTCGAACCTGCCGGCGTTCTTGAGACTCGCGATATATCCGACTGGGGCATCGACCCAGACATAAAAGTATTTGTCTTTGCAGCCGGGAATCTCAAAACCGAAATACGGCGCGTCGCGCGAAATGCACCATCCGCGCAATGGCTCCTTGAACCACTCAAGAAGTTTATTCGAAACGTCGCTCGTCGTATGGTCGGGAATCCATTTTTCGAGATAGTCGTGCTGGGGTTCAAGTTCCCAGTAGAGATGCTCCGAATCCTTAACGACTGGCGTCGCTCCGCAGGTCGTGCACTTCGGCGAGCCGAGTTCCTCCGCGCCGTATGTCGCGCCGCACTTGTCACAGCTGTCGCCGTACTGATCCGGAGCGCCGCACTTGGGGCAGACGCCCTTCACAAAGCGATCGGGGAGAAACATCTTGCACTTTTCACAGTAAAGCTGGGGAGTGGTCTTGCGAGTGATATACCCTTTCGCTTCGGCGGCCTTGTAGATCTGCTCGCTGAGCTCCTTGTTTTCAGGAGAATTCGTAGTATAATAGTTGTCGAACCTGATCTGGAAATCCGTAAAATCTTTAAGATGCTCGGCATGACTGCGCGCGATAAGCTCTTCGGGGGTTATCCCTTCTTTGCGGGCACGGATCATGATGGGAGTTCCGTGGGTATCGTCGGCGCATACGTAAACGCACTCGTTGCCGCGCATTTTCTGAAAGCGTACCCAGAAGTCGGTCTGAATATATTCTACAAGATGACCGATATGAATGTCACCGTTTGCATACGGCAACGCGCTCGTTACAACTATCTTTCTCTTTTCGCCCATATAAATTCCTTAAATATTTTTCTAAAATTATACCAAATTCTAATTCTTTAGTGAAGAAGCTCCAGGCACCAATCGAAGCTCACTGTCGCCGTGGATTAAAAGGCCGCACTTCCAGACGCCGCCGCTGCCCGCGCGCGTGCGGTAAACGATTCTGTTTTCGCCCTTCTTCAGCTTAAGCGTTATCGGAGTAGGCGTTACCGGCCCGTTGAAGGTCCCGAGACTCTCGCCGTTGACGATAATTTCGCCCCAATATTCATTGTATCGCATCAAAACGTATTCACCGTCGGCCGGGGCCGTCACGCTCGCAGCAACCTCAGCCCAACGTTTACCATCACGCCCGCTGACGACTTCATCGGGATAAATCTTTTTAAGATCTACATAACGCTCGCCTTTAGAAAGGACAACAACCTTGCCGTCAACCGTATATTCAGCCATAGGCACGTAGCAGTCTACGGGCGAAGCAACCTTAGCCGCATCCTCCGTAACTCCGTCACCCGTCAGATGAACGACGCGCGTATGCTTCTGGCCGCACTTGTCGCAGACCCAGCGAAGGCGATACTTACCTCGAAAACCGCGAAACGCAACGACGCCGCACCCTTCACCTTCACCTTCACCTTTCACCTTTACCTCTAATTTTGTGCGCCACTCTCTATTGATAAGTTCATCGAGCGCATCGTAGGCGCGCTTGCGCTTCATGTCACGCGTAAAAAGTCCGGATACGAGCGGCTCGCCGTAAACTCCGCCGCCATCGACCGTATTCCACCATGTGATGCCCATCGCCGCCTTGTGCGAGAACCATTTGCGGTAAATGTTGCGCGTCAAAATCGCCTGAATCTGACGACTCTTATCGTCCATGCCCGGCGAGGTGATTGTAACCTCTGAGACATGCAACGGCTTACCTGTCATGGCCATCGTATCGAGACGGTGCTGAATCGTCGCAGGGGTTCCGACCCAGTTAACGTTCGTCGCTCCAAGCGCAAGACGCATACAGTCGTTAGTATTGAAAATGTGCATCTGGCAGCCGACAACATCGACACGTGCGCCTTCGTTTTCCAAATCCTTGACCTGGGCAAGGAAGTTATCGTTGATGGCGTAGTCGTTGATTACAAGATCGGTCGTGTCGGGGAACGCCTCCTTCGCATCCAAAAGCGCATTAAGCGGATAGTCTCCGGGCATAAGGCCGTAAACGGACTTCCAGAAAGGCAGCCCCGTGCGCGACTTGCGGTAGACCTTCCAATCGACGCAGCTTTCGTTCACAACATCCCAGCTGTCCACAAAGGGTCCAAAATCTTCAGCTATATCAAAAATTCTCTTGCGAAAAATTTTACGCATATTAACCGCAAATTGCGGAGCTTTATCTCCTAAAGTCTCCTCCGTCACATAGCCGTACGCGTTGCGCCACGCTTTCTTCCAGCGGCTATCGAAACCGAACCCGCCCTCCGCGCCCGCTTTAGCGCGTCTGGGAAACGAGGAATGACGCGGAATTCCTAACGTATCGAAATACTCTTTTTCGTTCTCAGGGCAATACCAATCGTAAATCCAATAAGGCTTGGCCGTCCCCCAGATGAGAATATGACCGTGGATGCGCACATCCATCATTTTAAGATAATCGATTACGGGCTTTGCCGCGGGGCGGCGCCAAAAACGCTCAAGCTGGGCTGCCTCCAGAGAAAGGGAATTCCAATACGCCTCCGTGTCGTCGTAAGCCGCGTTCGCGCGCTGTCTCCCGGGCTCGGGCTCGTAATTATTCCAGTAAAACGCGACGGTAGCCTGATTGAAAAGACCGTTCCTGCCGTAGCTCGCCTTGTAGATGTCGTTCCATTCCGTCCTGCCGAGCTGATTGAAGTTAAAAATGTGTGCGCCGAATCTGAATTCGTGATCCGTCTGCTCAACCTCGACGCGCGTGCCGGGACGCGCCGGAAGCGCAAAGACGCCGTCAGTTTTTCGATTCGCCTCGATATCGGCATCGATTTTACGCTGCTCGTTCTCGTTCCAGATTTTCCAGTACGCTTCACTCATCACGCTTGGATCGCATCCGGCGGGAACGCCGCGTTTCGGGAAATTCGAGCCGGCAGAATCGCACCATGCGAGTGACGCTAATGCGAACGACAGAGAAAAAATGAGAAACTTCATAATCGAGACTTAAAACCTTGATTATTTTCCTTTCGCGGCGGCCGCTGCGGCCTTCGCTTTTTCGGCGGCGATGCGAGCGCGGATCGAATTCTTCGCGCGACGGCAGAACTGCGTTATCGTTCTGTGCGCGGGACAGACGAAACTGCATGCGCCGCATTCGATGCACGTCATGACATGGGCGCGTTCAGCATCGGCTATGTCGTCAGCCTCGACCGCCTTTGAAATATCGGCGGGATTGAGATTCATCGGACACGCCCTCAGGCAGCGTCCGCAGTTGATGCAAGCTTCTGACGTATACTGGAATACGCGGCGCTTCGAAAGAAACAGAAGTCCCGACGTCGTCTTTGTCGTCGCGATATCGAGCGACGATACCGCAAAGCCCATCATCGTTCCGCCGGAAAGTACTTTCACGGGAGGCTCTTTGGTTCCGCCGCAGAATTCGACAAGATCGGAATACTTCGTGCCGAGCGGTGCGAGAATATTTTTAGGCTCGGTTACGACATCGCCGGAAACGGTCGTCACGCGGCTGAGAAGCGCCTCACCCTTCTCGACGGCATCCGCAATGGCGACGACCGTACCGACGTTTTCGACGACGCATCCGACGTCGATCGGAAGCGCCGGCGGCTCGGGAACGACGCGGCCGACGGTTGCGTAAATCTGGTGCTTTTCGCTGCCTTGGGGATAAAGGACGGGGAGAACCGTTATTTCTACATTACCGTCGATATCCGCGAACGCCTTTTCTATGGCGGCGATCGCTTCGGGTTTGTTGGCCTCGACCGCGATTCTGACGGCCGGACCGCCGAGAATCTTACGCATGATCTCCACGCCGATTCTCATACGCTCTGCGCGCTCAAGCATAACGCGAAAATCAGCGGTAAGGTAAGGTTCGCATTCCGCGCCGTTTAAAATAAGATATTCACATCTTTTTCCCGGGGGCGGCGAGAGTTTAACGACGGTAGGAAATCCGGCTCCGCCCATGCCGCATATCCCGGCCTCTTCAACACGCTTTAAAAGTTCCTCTTTAGTCGCGCTCCTCCAGTCCAACGGCTCAAGCGCGAACGATTCCGCGGCGACAGCTCCTTCCGGAGCCGGAGCGGTCGTATCGAGAATGACTGCGTCTGCCTTTCCTCCGGAAGCTCCAAGGCGCGGCTCGACGGCCTTGACGAGACCGTCGGCGCTCGCACGTACGCATACGGAGATAAAACCGTTTCGTTCGCCGATAATCTGACCGCGGCGGACATAGTCGCCGGGCTTAACAATGCACTTCGCGGGGGCGCCGAGATGCTGGCACATCGAAATGACAAGCTCCGCCGGAAGAGGCATAGGCTCTATCGCCTTCTCCCTGGCGAGCTCTTTATTATAATCGGGATGAACACCGCCTTTAAACTTAAATTTACTCTTTACCGTTTTCATCTTCTCCGCTCTTTTCAGATATGGTTCTCAACTATGCCGACAATTATACCATTTCTACCCCCGATACAACAATCCGCAATCTACTGGAATATCTCCACCTTTCCCCATTTGCCTTTATTCATTCTGTACTACAGTAATTATTGTTTAGCCGTCAATGGCTTCGCGCTCTATTTTTACTTGCTTGTTGCTATGCTATGTATAAATGCGGCCACGGTTAGGGCAACCGTGCTCCTCTTTTGATATGGTCGATTTCTGCGTCCTCTGGACCCGCTCGCCAATCTTTAGATTTGGCTCGGGGTCGAGTCCTGCAGAAATCGGCTCATCTAAAAAGTATGCGCCCGGCTAGGGCCCAAACCGAGGCCGCGTTTAGCATTTTCGACAACGTTCGCCATTTCGTAAAGCCGCTCTTCACTCGCTCCCGCGTTTAGCTTCGCCTCCTCCCGTGACGATCGCAGATGATCCGCGTCG
>JAGCJE010000312.1 GCA_017648225.1 Kiritimatiellia bacterium
CGAAACTCTTTCACCTGACCGTCCGCGCCGATCTGTACGGGATCGTACCTGTCAATCTGGACGCGAACCTTTTTAACTACTGGGTCGTCGCCGAAACCGAGAATGTCGGCGAAGCGGAGAAGATCGCGGCCATTCTCGCATATCATCTGCTGATCGAACGCGCATCCCGTCGTCGTATAATAACGCGCCTTGTCGATTCCCCAACGGATAGTATCCTCGAACTTCCCCTCCATCTGTTCGGGCGAAGCCGAAAACTTCGACAGATAGATTCCGTTGGTCTCGACGACGCAGCGGGTAAAGAAGTCGCTCATTCCGTGCACGACCGGCCAGACGTGCTTCTCAAGCGCGGCGCGATCAAGCGTGAAATCGTACCAGTCGGCGAAAAGTTTCGTGGTTAGAGCGCCAGTACCGGGACCGGAATGACCGCCCGGACCCTCGCAGACCATATACGGATAAACGCCCGTGCCGACGCACCAGATATTTTTCGCCTCGCCTTCTTCCGGTATCGGACCAAGATCGTGCCGTTTAAGGTATTGAATCGCAAAAACACGCGTCGAGGGGCGGAACGCGGCGTTGAATTCCGCATACGGCAGGAAGCATTCGGCGAGGTTCGTGTTGAACGCTGGCCAGTAATTCATCTGTACGTTGATATTATGCCAATATCCGGCCCCCCAAGGTGACTCTTTATGTACGGTCCATACGCCTTGAAGATTGGCGGGGAGAGAACCTGGGCGAGATGACGAAACTAGCAGATAGCGTCCAAAAAGCCAATAAGTCTCTTCTAGGTAACGGCTGCGTTTTCCAGTTTTATATTCTTTAATGAGGGCGTCCGTCGTCTTTTTCGCGTCATCGGCGTGCACGTCGAGGTCGATTGATGCTCTTCCCAAAAGACTCGCGAGATCGGCTTCATGTTCCGACAAAAGCGCGTCCCAGCCCTTTTCAACCGCCGCCGACACAAATGACCTCGCGCGAACAGATGGATTGGCTCGCGGATCGAGTTTTTCATCGTCAGGCGCGGAGAATACTTCCGGACATAGACGATAATTAGTATCACATGAAAAATATACAACTGCTGAATCGGCGTCCTTTACGCTTATCGTTTTGCCGTCATCGGATATTGCGCCGCCTTCATGCACTACCTCGAAGCGTCCGGCGAACTTAACCTTAAAACGCTCAAGTTCCTGATTGACGTCAATGACCGCTCCAGACGAAGCGACTACACCCTTTCGACCGAAGTTGCGGTTGCCGCCTTCGTTCTGCCACGGGGAGAGGAACGGAATTTCAGGCCTTAGCGTAAACGAAACCGCCCCCTTTCGTGAAGCCGTCAGACGGATCGCAAGAACGCGAGACGGGTACGAGGTAAAGTACTCTCTTCTGAAACGCACTCCCCGGGATTCATATTCGATCCAAGCGACGCCCCGATCAATATCAAGTCCCCTTTCGTAATCCACATACTCCTCGACAGGGAAATCGAGATATATTTCAAGCGCATTCGTCAGATTAGCTGAATTTTTTCTTTTCTTTCCGCCGGTAAGAAAGGCGTTATGGGTAACCTGGAGTCGTTCCCCGGCGGGATCACCGAAAACGGAAACGCCGAAATGCGCACAGCCCAGCGGAACAGACTCCCTTTCCCAGCCCTTGACGGACGAGGCGGCAGGCTTATTGTATCTCAGGACATGTGGAATTCCGAACGCGCATGATGAGAATACCATAATTACCGACAGAATTGCAGAGCGATGTAAAATCATATCGTCCTTTACCTTTCTACAGTTTTGTTATATCAGGCCCACGGAGAAGTGAACACCAGACGCTTTGACGAGAACGGATGCTTAAAGGCTATCGAAAGAGAATGCAGAAAGAGCCTCGATGCCTTTTTGCCGCCGTATTTAACGTCACCGACGACAGGATGCCCCGCTTCAGAAAAATGCACACGGATTTGATTTTTCCGTCCACTTTTCAATTTCACTTCTACGAGCGAAACACCCTTCGAAAACGAAAGAACCCGCCACTCGGTCACAGCCCTTTTAGCGCCCTTCGTCCCCTCGGGGACGGACCGCACCCTGTACCCGTCGGCGTCTTCCTTCAGATATGAATCAAAAACGCCCTCCCCGGAATCAAGACGCCCTTCCACGCGGGCGAGATACGTCTTTTCAGTGAGACTATTCCAATCGGACCTGAAATATTCGGCAACATCTTCAGACTTGGCGAAAATCATAACACCGCTCGTCTCCCTGTCAAGACGGTGAACGAGCCAAACCCGTTTACGGCTTTTCGCCTGACCCTTGCGAACATAAGCGTTCAGATAATTCTCGGCCGTCGCCTGAGCTTCCCGCGCCGAACGCCCGTAAAGTTTCGTGTGAGTGGTCAAGAGTCCCGCCGGCTTATCAATTACGATAACATCCTTGTCCTCATAAAGAATCTTAAAAGGGAGGCGCTCTTTCATGATGCGGTGAATCAGCAGTTTACGGACAGGATTTTAAGTTCGACGTGCTTCTCGCCGTATGTCGAAATCGCGGCTTTAAACATAACGTCGCAGGGAAGATGGGCTCTCGATCTGAGGCTTTCGATTTTAGAGCCTTTATTCCACCAGACCGCGCGCAGGCCGCCAGGAAACGCAAATTGAAGATGACGGCCTTCGCCACCCATTACGCGCACGTCTGAGAAATAGACGTTTTTAAAGGCGAATACAGGCTCGGGGTTTTCTTCTCCGAACGGCTCCATCCGGACAATCGAATCGACGAAATCGACCGTCATATCTCCGGGGGTCACCCACGCGTCGATCGAAATTTCACCGTCTTCGCCCTTCGCCGACGCTTCAGCCTGGGAACGGCAGGCGCCCGTGAAAAGCGACCTGAAATATTCAATGCAACCCGCCTTAACCGAAAAACCGGCGGCGGCGGCATGACCGCCGAAACGCGAAAGTACATCAGAAGACGCCGTAAGGGCATCTCGCACGTTATACCCTTCCGGCGCGCGCGCAGAACCGTGATCGCCGACGAGAACGGCGACGGGAACCGCGAGCGAAGGCGATTCGTCGGAGATCTTTTCGAGAACGCGCGCCGCGACAACGCCAGCGACGCCTTGATGTCCGTCTGGAAGAACAATAACCTGGGCGGATGCGCCCTTCTGTATCTGAACAAGCGCCGAATCGACCATATCCTGTTCGACGCTCTTACGCTCCATATTGCGCAAATCAACCTGCCGGGCGAGTTCACGAGCCTCTTCGCGGTCTTTCGACAGGACGAGGCGCAACGCCTCGGAACCGTCGGACATGCGCCCCGACGCGTTTATCCTGGGGCCGATCGCATATCCGAAATCCCTCGAGGTCATGGCGATGACGCCCGGACGGCAGACGCGCTGAAAAAGTTCCTTGAGCCCCATGGGAGCGTATTTCCGGAAAAGCTTCAACGCCTCGGAAACGAGAATCCTGTTCTGATACCTCAATGGCATTATGTCCGTTATCGTCGCCAATCCCGCAAGAACTATCAGCGGACCCGCGACGGAACCGCCGTCGTAAAGTCCCTCCTCGCGGAACCTTACTATAAGCGCATTCGCGAGCATAAAAGCGACTCCTGCGCCGCAGAGCCCCGAAAGCTCATCAGGCGAGCTGACTTTCGGATTTACTATCGGACAGTCCGGCAGTTCTTCGCCCGGCAGATGATGATCGGTGACAACGACGCCAATACCCTTCGATTTTAAAAACGCCGTCTCGTCGACTGAGTTGATGCCGTTATCGACCGTGACGACGAACTTCACGTCGGGATGTTCCTTCAAAAGCCTTTCGACCGTTTTTGCGTTAAGTCCGTAACCTTCTTCCATACGTTTAGGAAGAAACGGATGAACGTCAAACTCCAAAATCTCAAGAGTCTTTACCAGTATCGCCGTGGCGCAGATTCCGTCGCAGTCGTAATCGCCGAGAATTACCGTTTTCCTGTTTTCGCGTTTCGCCGCCATGACGGCCATGACGGCCTCGTCGATTCCGGGCAGGCGTCCCGGAGGGAGAAGATTTTTATGGGACGGATTGAAGAAGTCTTCAAGAGTGTCGGCCGTGACGCCTCTTAAAGCGAGAAGCCTGGCCATAAGCGGGCTTTCGCCCGCTCTGACCAGCAAAGCCGCATCGGCCTCGGAGACTTCTCTCTCTTTCCAGATCATCCCGTTCGACCGATCTCTTACGCGTCGATTTTAACCTCGTGACACCAGCCGTGGACGTCTTCCAGAAGACCGTACTGAATACCCTGAACGGCATCGTAAAGCTTCTGAAGATGTTCGCCGACGGTATCCTTGTCAGAAATGGTGATGACATCTTCGCCGCGGGTAATCTCCCAGACGGGCGTTATCACGACGGCCGTTCCGCAGGCGGCGACTTCTGCGAATTCGCGGATCTCCTCGTACGGAACGGGACGGCACTCGACCTTCCAGCCGAGATCGGCTGCGCACTCCTTGAGCGACATGTTCGTGATGGACGGGAGAATCGAGTTGCTGTCGGGAGTAACGTACGTTCCGTCCCTGGTGATGCCGATGAAGTTGGACGTTGAAAACTCCTCGACGTACTTGTGGGTCTTCGCGTCGAGATAAAGCTCGACCGGCCAGCCGTCGTGCTTCGCCTTCTCGTGGGCGTAAAGCGACGCGGCGTAGTTTCCGCCGACCTTCACGTCGCCCATGCCGTTGGGGGCGGCGCGGTCCCAATCGTCGAGAATGACGGCTCTGACGGGCTTAAGTCCGCCCTTGTAGTAGGCGCCTACGGGCATAACCATTACCATAAAGGTATACTCCTTGGCGGGAGCGACGCCGATCTGAGGGCCTGTGCCGATAAGCAGAGGCCTAAGATAGAGAGATCCGCCCGTACCGTACGGAGGAACATACTCCTCGTTTGCGCGTACGACCTTGTCGACCGCGTCGATGAACATGTCCACCGGAATGGGCGGCATCACGCAGCGCTCCGCCGTCTTATACATGCGCTTGGCGTTCTCCTCGGGGCGGAAAATCACGATCTTTCCGTCCTTCTGACGGAAGGCCTTCATTCCCTCGAAGCACTCCTGGCCGTAATGCAGGCAGCTCGCGCCGATATGCATCGTGATTTCGGGCTTCTTGACGAATTCACCTTCGGACCACGCGCCGTCCTTCCACGTGTAGCGTATGTGGCAGTTCACCTCCGAAAAACCGAAGCCCAAACTGGCCCAGTCAATGTCTGTTCTTGGCATTTTATTTTCTCCTTTTTTATATTAGTTGAGTATACCGTTTTCAGGCGCATACATTCCGGGCATCCCGCGGGAAGCCCTCTTCTGGGCCTTTATGTCGTCGACAATTATCCTGAGAACCTTATCGCGCTGCACAAACGAGAATCTTTCATATAAGGCTTTGACGATTTCTCTGGCCTCGTAATATCCCTGCGCGGCCTTGTATCTGGCGTACAGGGCCAACAGATTGGCATCCTGAGCCTTGTCGCGAATACTCTTCATGTACTCCTCGAGACGGCTCAACATCAAAGTGAAATTATGCTTAGCCGCAAAGTCGAAAAATCTGTAAGTCTCCGCCCGATAGTTTTTCAGGGGAGAATTACCGTCCAGAGAATAATAATGAACAAGAATCGCCCATTCGACAAAGAGATTCACGTCGGGTTTATCAGCAACGGCCTTATACTCGATCAACGCATAATATGCCGCGTCGAGGCGACCCGTCGAAAGAAATATCTTTGCGGCCTTATGAAGATAATTCTGGTTCTTCGACTTCAAAACGTCTTCCGCGACGAGAGACATTATCATCTGAGCCTTTTCCTTGAAGCCGAATTCAATATATGCGTCCGCAAGGGCGCAGGAGTCCTCAAGCGTAAGACCCGCTTTTTTGACTTCCGCAAACCACTCTTCATCGTTTTTCGTGTTCATCCCTTCCTGTCCGAACCGGCTCAGCATGGAGAGATTGGCGAGATATTTCTTTATGTTGTCCGTACGTTTATTATTGGGATCGATCCTGTCGGTATATTCGACCAAGTCTCTTACCGCCTCAAACCGCCCCTTCGGCAGGAGGTAGGAGCCTATGTATCTGAAGGTGGCCTCGGGAGACGCTGGATAAAGAAGATGGGCTTCACGGAACGCGGTTGCCGCATCGGCGTAGCGACCCTGCTTGATATAAAGCCCCGCGATCGACGCCCTCAATTTTGAAAAACTCTTCTGGGCTGCGAAATCGCGGCGGTACATCGGATCGCTTATGAGCCTTCTCGTGTACCAGTCCCAGAAATCGCGGTCCTTGCGGGCGAGCGCAGGATCATACGCCGTCGTATCGGCGTTGATTTTCATTATCAGGCCGTGAGGCGACAGATACGGATACATCCACTCCATCGCGTAACTCTCTTCGATGTAGAATGAATGGCGGCTTCTGTCATGCTCATGCATCATCTTGGCGAGCTCGGCGTTGATTTCCATAACTTCCAGCGCTCCCGTAACCTGAAGCCTGCCGTTTCTGGCGCTCACCCCTTTACGATCGGCATAGCGCTGAAACGCGACGGCGCTGTCTTCCTCAGAAGGTATCCAGATTTCATCGCCGTAGAGATCTCGCTCGACGGCCATGTACGTTCCGTCCGCAAGAGCGTTTTGGGTGATGAGATAGATGTCGGGTCTGAAGTTCGCGCCGTAAATCATGTATGTGGGAACGAAACGTCCCGGATCGGTGCCGCCGAAGAAAACGGAATACGGATCCATCGGCGGGGGATAATCGGGATCGGGCAAAGGCTCCTCATCCTCGGTTATCTGTGCTCTGATCGCCTTGGCTCCGTCAAGCTGATACGCTCCAAACTGCCAGCCGAACGTATGGCCGTTCTGTTCCGATCCGCCGAATCTGAAGACGATTTCATCGTCAGTATAGTTTTTGACCACGGGGGTCACGCCCGCTCCGAGCAGAATCGCTGCGCAAAGGATAAAGCCTAAAACGCGCAGCGCCGGACGGCGCTTAACTCCGGAGGCCAGCCTCAGATAGGCGAAAGCAGCAAAAATAACAAGGCCGTAACCAATCCACATGGCGATCATGGCATGAGACGAGATGAATTTCACTTTCTGGATAAAACCGTCCTGGATGTCGCCCTTGACGTCCGCCAAAAGAATAAGCGGCAAGGTCATCACGAAAAAGCACGCTCCGGACGCGATAATCCACTGCTGCGTGAGGTTGCCCGCATCGAACGAGACCGTCGGAACGGAACTTTCGCGAAGCCTGAACCTGACAACGGCCGGAACCGCGAAATACACAACGGCGAAAACCGACAAAACGCTCAGGCAGAGAATAAAAGCCAACGGCGAACCGTTAGGAAGCGTCCATTTGTAGATACTCAGGAAAAGCGCACTTACAACGACTGCCGCGCATACCGCCAACGACCCCGTACGGCCTTCGCGCAGAGCCACATCGACAAATCTGCGCAACGCCATCGCAGGACGAACCAGCAACTGTTTAAAGGCGATGTAAAGAATGCCGAACACGGCGGGAAGCGCCATCAAAAGCAAAGATAACCTGTCGAATGCAAGCAGCGCTTCGGTTTCCTTTGCTCCGCAGGCCGTTGCAACCGCACGGATACCAAGAAGAATCGCAAAGAAACAAGAGAACCAAATAGCGCTGTACGAAACCTTCTTTCCTGCAACGCGAACCGTAAAGCGCCAGCATGCCATAGGCAGCAGGGACAACACGATCAGATAATCCGAGAACTGCACTTTCAGTTCAGTGAAATAATGTATCGTCTGAGCCTTGACAAGCGCGAAAAACTCGCTCATTCCGCCGAACGACGGCATTTTAATCTCTTCGTACTGACCACGCGTAATGGCGTGCTTAAAACCGTCCCACGTCCTCGGATATCCCCAGTTCATCGGAGGATTGCGAAATTCGGAAACGATCGGCATATAAGCGTAAAACGATAGACCGAGCTGCGCGAAAAACGCCGCGCCCGCCACGGATCTGCCATGAGGAAGAATAAACCACACCAACGCGAGAACGGCGAAATTCCAGACGAGAGGCCACCAGAACCACCACGTCGAAGGATGCGCAAGACCGTGCATCGCGCCGCGGGAAAGAAGCAGATAGAGCGCAAGCTGGAATCCGGCGACGGGAATAGCAAAACAAAGCCCCTTCTTTACGAAAACGGACAGGGCAACTAAAGTGACGATCAGAAAGAGCATTGTCGCTGAGGAGGGATAGGCATCCGTCGGCAGATCAAGTTCCTTGGCCATTTCAGCTTTCACAGCCTTATCCGTACAGGCGTCCATCTCTTCCGTCACGGCGCTACGCCAGCTTTCATAGGACGGAAGATCCTCGACGTTCGCATATCCGAAAGACTCGGCCAGTCCTTCGGAGGACGGGACCTTAACGAAAACGACAGCTATCGCCATAACCGCGAAGACGGCGGATGCAATGATAAAACGCTTTGAAAGTCCGCAGAAAAGCGTTTCATCCTCACGCATCGCAGCGGCAATGGCTAATGCGACGGAAATCATCGTAAAGGCGCCGACGAGAACATAAACGATCGGATTCGCCAACGGCGCATACAATTCGGCGTCAGTCCCCGTCCAGGTGACTTCGCTTGAAAAAAGCGTTCCCGCAAGAATAAGTAGAATCGCGCCCGCTACGGAACCGCCGATGACGGTTTGCGACGCGGCACCAGCGTTAACGCGCCTTTTCACGAATACCACCGCGATCAATGACGCGAAAAACACCATAAGCGAGAGAATCACGACGGGCGACGAGGGTAGCGAGTCCGTCCTCGATTCTATCGTGCCGCCGACAATCCGCTCGAGATCTTTAAGTTTAGCGTCTTTCAGGCGGTATTTACCGTCTTTTTTAAGCTCAAGATCCTGTATGCCGAATCCCAGCGGCTCGAGATATTCTTTGGCCACGCCGTTGACGGATTTAAAATCTATTCCCTCAAGCTGACGCTGATAAAACTTTCTGGCCTTGGAAATATTAACCAGTTTCGCCCTCGCTTCGTCGTTGATCGTTCTGGCCAGGCGCTCGCCGCCGTCCATCTTCCTCAACTCCGATTCGAGCGTCAGACAATCCTTATATACGGAGGACGGTATCTTAACGCCTTCACTTTTAAGTTCCGCTATAACCTTCTTACGGTTAGCGAGCTCCGACTCGAGGATTTTTCTCTGCGCGGAGAACTCTTTCTCTCCGGCGGCGTATAAGCTGTAATATTGGCCTATCTCGGTGCAGACAGCGGCATACTCCTCGTTTGAAACGCCGACCGGGGCGCGTTTGACGGTAACCTCGCTGGACATTCCGGATCTCGCACGCTGATAGTCTCCTATTTTCAGCACCTGAAACGTCAACAGAACCGGTATAAGAAAAAGCGCGAAATCGCGGAACAGCTTGAAATTTTTAAGCGCGATGATTATGCCGAGCGGAACGGCGGCGAAAAGGAGGACCTGATAATTGGTGAGCCCGAGACCGAAAACGAACGCTGCAAACCAGAGTATTTTATTGGAAGGAGAGCGCATCCAACGGTACGACAGAAGAAAAACGAGCATCAGAAAAAGAGAGTTGAGCGAATATATCTCAACGATCGTCGACTGAGACCATTCAACCGGAGAAAAAGCGAACGCAAGAGCGCCGCCCACGCCGCCTACGAAGGAAAACCAGTCGGCGGCGTTCGATTCCTTTTCAGGGAACAGGGAATCTCTTTTCCCGTTGAAGATAAAATCGGAGGAACTGCGGCTTATGAGCATGGCCGTACAACCCGCGGCCAAAGCGCCGAACACCGCCGAGCAGCAGCTGACCGCCCACGCGGGATTCGGATGACCCATATATGTGACAAAAGAAAATATCTTGCAGAAAATCCATGTGCAGAAGGTCCAGAACGGATACCCCGGAGGATGCGGCACGCCGAGATGGGCGCTGGCGGTGGCGAGTTCGCCGGAATCCTCAAGACCTACGGAAGGACCGAGAGTGTAGAAATAAACGCCGAACGTAACGAGTGTCGCGACCCAAAACGCAGCCCAGTCGAACCTGGAAAAAAAGCTCTTTTTCATGATTCTGTCAAACATCGATTTTCGTAATTTTTCTTATGATCAGCCACCCTGTCGTAATCAGCAGCAGCACCACAAAACAGGACACCACGCCTGTAAAACTGCAAAGAAACGGGATCATCATCCCCGGCTTCATTATCACCATCGCGATACCGAGAAGAAACGGCATGGCGGAAACGAGAATACCCTGCATGCGCCCCTGGGCGGTCAGAGTTTTCACCTTGCGCTCTATTTTCATTCTTCCGCGGATGGTTTCGGAAATCTTATCGAAAATTTCGGTTACGTTGCCGCCGGTTTTACGACTGATGAGAATCGCCGTCGTAACAAGCGTCAAATCATCCGAGCCGACGCGGTCGGACATCGACTGGAGCGCCGCCTCGAACGTCATGCCGATCCGAAGCTGCTGCTGAAGAATCGCGAACTCCTCACACATCGGCTTCTCGCCGTGGTTTACGACGGAATCGAACGCCTGAGAAATCGAAAATCCCGCTCTGAGCGCATTCGACATCGTGGCCAAAGCCTCGGGAAGCTGCTCGTTGAACTTGCGCCGCCGCCGATCATCGAGCCATCTCGCCAGCGGTCCCTGACCGTTCTGCCATCCTTCCTTGATCTTTATTCCGGAAAGATAATACCATACAAGACCCGCGAAGGAAAAAGCGAAAAGCGGCGCTATAAGCCAAACCAACATATATTCGATCCTTCCTTAACTCTTATATGATATTGTCACGTCCTGATCGGCCGCGGGATCAAACATACGCGTATCGACCTTAATGCCCCGTCCGGCGAGCTGATCGAGCCAGGTCGGAATAGCCCCGGTAGGCTTAAATTCACCGAGCACCTTGCCGTTCTCGCCGACGCCAGTCTGATTGAAGGCGAAAATATCCTGCATCACGATCTGATTACCTTCAAGTCCGGTAACCTCCGTGATGGCGACGACCTTGCGGGATCCGTCGGAGAGACGCGACTCGTGGATGATGATGTCGACCGCGCTCGCGATCTGCTCGCGAATAGCCTTCGAAGGCAACTCCATACCGCTCATCATCACCATCGTCTCAAGACGCGAGATCACATCACGCGGCGAGTTGGCGTGGACGGTCGTGAGAGAGCCGTCGTGACCGGTGTTCATCGCCTGAAGCATATCAAGAGCTTCACCGGAACGGCATTCGCCGACGATAATGCGGTCGGGGCGCATTCTCAGACAGTTCTTCACGAGATCGCGGATCGTCACCGCGCCCTTTCCCTCGATGTTCGGCGGTCTCGCCTCTAGACGCACGACATGCGGCTGCTGAAGCCTCAGTTCGGCCGCGTCCTCAACCGTAACGATACGTTCCGTCCGCGGAATGAATCCTGAAAGAAGATTCAAAAGAGTCGTTTTACCCGAGCCCGTGCCGCCCGCGACGATGATGTTTTTTCTGAGCGTCACGCAAAGCTTCATAAACTCGGCCGCGTTGTGGGTCCAGGTTCC
>JAGCJE010000044.1 GCA_017648225.1 Kiritimatiellia bacterium
TCGTTCGGCGAGCCTTCGCGCTTGAAAGACGGAAACACCATGTCCATGGGCGTAATGACTATGGGCAAGTCGTCGGACGATATTCTTTCGATCGACGGCCGTACTGCTGGCGAGGACGGCGATGTTATGTATTATGGAACCGACGACGAGGCATCACCGAAGCTTTATTCGCTCCTATCGGGCGGGACCTCTGGCGGATGCGGTTGTGGCGGGCCCAGGAAACTGCAGGCCGGAGAGCCGGTTGCACAGGCTGAAACCGTAAACGGAAAGCATGATTGGATTGCTTTGAAAGATCGTTTCTTCGTTACCGCTCTTGTCAAATCAAGCCAGGACAACAAGGGCTTTACTGCGAAAGTGAATCGAGACATCGAGGTTAATGATGTTTACCGCCCGTACAATGCGGGCGTTGACGTGCTGTTCGGCGGCGGAGTCGAGAAGCGTACGACCGAATTTTTTGTAGGACCTAAAAAGCAGTCGCTTATGAGCGATAACGGTATGAAGGAAGTTATGGAGTTCGGATTCTGGAGCTTCCTTTGCTATCCGATGGTTTGGATTCTTAATTTTTTCGAAGATATTATTCCCAACTACGGTGTCGCGATTATCCTTCTTACGATTTTCGTACGGCTTATCTTCTGGCCCCTTACCCGCAAGTCGACCGAGGGTATGAAGAAGATGCAGGAGATTCAGCCGCTTTTGAAGGAACTTCAGGCGAAGTTCAAGGATAATCCTCAGCGTCTTCAGCAAGAGACATTTGCCCTTTATCGCGAGAAGAAAGTGAACCCTTTGAGCTCGTGTCTGCCGATGCTTATCCAGATTCCGATTTTCATCGCGCTTTTCAACGTGTTGCGCTCGATGGTCGAGCTTCGTTATGCGGGCTTCCTCTGGATTGATGACCTCTCGGCTCCGGAGCATCTTTTTGCTTCCTGGTTCCCGTTCGGAGGGCTTAATATTCTGCCCATTTTGATGGCGGTGACGATGTATCTGCAGAGCAAGCTCACCCCTTCGGCTGGAGATCCGAACCAGCAGCGCATGATGACGGTAATAATGCCGATCATGATGCTCGTTATGTTCTACAATTTCGCATCGGCGCTATCGCTTTACTGGACGGTTTCCCAGGTTCTCAGCATTATCCAGATGTGGATGATGCGCCGTAAAACTGCCCGCAAGGATAACGTCCTTGAGCCGGAAGTTATCGATCATCCTTCTCCGACGCGTCAGATGCGCCGTCACAGCTGAATTTAACGGAGTAATGAAAATGTTCAAGAGTGTATCCAACAAGATCGCGTTTCCCAAAATGGAAGAGGAAATCCTCTTCTACTGGGAGAAAGACGGCACGTTTAAGAAATCTCTCGCCAAGAACGAGGGCAAGAGCCAGTACAGATTCTACGACGGTCCTCCCTTTGCGACGGGATTGCCGCATTACGGACACCTCTTGGCCGGCATCATCAAGGATATCGTGCCGCGTTACCAGACGATGCGCGGAAAGTATGTCGAGCGCCGCTTCGGCTGGGATACCCACGGTCTTCCGATCGAAGCTCTCGCGCAGGAGGCTCTCGGAGTCGCCGGCGCGCCGGAAATCAAGGCCCTCGGCGTAGATAAGTTCAACGAGCAGTGCCGCTCGATGGTTCTTAAATATGTAAACGAGTGGGAAAAGACCGTCACGCGCATGGGTCGTTGGGTCGACTTTAAGAACGACTATAAGACGATGAACCCCGAGTTCATGGAGACGATCTGGTGGGTCTTCAAGCAACTCTGGAATCAGGGCCGCGTCTACAAGTCCCACCGCATCATGCCCTACAGCTGGAAGCTTTCGACTCCGCTTTCTAACTTCGAGGCCGGCAACAACTACAAGGACGTTCAGGATCCTACGGTGACGGTGCGTACCAAGGCGCTCGCCGCTACGAGTGAAACGATGAAATCGCTTCTCGCTGCTGAGAAGACGGTTTATCTTCTCGTCTGGACGACGACGCCCTGGACGCTCCCAGAGAACCTTATGATCTGCGCCGGCGCAGCGATCGACTACGTGGCCGTCAGGGATTTGACGGATGAGGCTAAGAGCGTTTATATTATGGCTAAGGCGAGGCTCGAGCACATCTTTAAAAAGGAAGGCGATCGTGAGATTATCGCAGAATTTAAGGGTTCTGAGCTTAAGGGTGTTGAGTACGAACCGATTTTCCCGTACTTCGCCGATAAGAAGGCTGAGGGTGCGTTCTGCGTAACGAACGACGATTACGTCACGACTGATGATGGTGTAGGTCTCGTTCATATCGCTCCCGCATACGGCGAAGACGACTTCCGCGTCTGCAAGGAAGCGGGCATGACGGCGTTCGTCGATCCGCTCGACGATGCGTGCGCTTTTACCGACGCGATTCCTGAGCTTAAGGGGCGCTTCTGCAAGGATTGCGACAAGGATCTCATCAAGTGGCTCAAGACCGAGGGCAAGCTCGTCCATCAGGCGACAATCGTTCACTCGTATCCTTTCTGCGATCGTACCGATACGCCGCTTATCTACCGCGCGATCGATGCCTGGTACGTCCGCGTCGAAGATCTCCACGAGCGTCTCGCCAAGAACAATGCGCCTGTGCACTGGACTCCCGATTACGTCGGCGAGAAGCGTTTCGGCAACTGGCTTGAAGAGGCTCGCGATTGGAATATTTCGCGCAACCGCTTCTGGGGTAGCTGCATCCCCGTGTGGATCAACGACGAGGATCCCGAAGATATGATCTGCGTCGGCTCCATCAAGGAGCTTGAGGAACTTTCCGGCGAGAAGGTTACGGATCTTCACAAGCATTTCGTTGATAAGATCGTTATTAAGAAAGACGGTAAGACTTATCACCGTACGCCCGAAGTTCTCGACTGCTGGTTCGAGTCCGGCTCGATGCCCTATGCCCAGCAGCATTATATGGGGGAAAATGCAAGCGGGAAGAGTATCGATGAGTTCTTTCCGGCCGACTTCATCGCCGAGGGTCTCGATCAAACGCGCGGCTGGTTCTATACGCTCATGGTTCTCGGAACCTGCCTTTTCGACAAGTCGCCCTACAGGAACGTCATAGTAAACGGGCTTATTCTCGCCGAAGACGGCAAGAAGATGTCGAAGCGTCTCAAGAACTATCCCGATCCCAATCTGATGCTCAACACGTACGGCGCCGACGCGATCCGTCTTTACATGATCTATTCGCCCGTCGTCAAGGCGGAGTCGCTTAAGTTCTCCGAGAACGGCGTAAAGCAGCTGATGCGCGATTTGCTCATTCCGTGGTGGAACGCTTATTCGTTCTTCGTCACATACGCGAACGTCGACGGCTTCCATGACGAGGAAGTCGCTTTCCCCGAGTCGGAGAACGTTCTCGACAGGTGGATCGTCTCGTCGATGGAGACGCTTATTGCCGAAGTTACGGACGCGATGGACAATTACGATCTTCAGAAGTCCGTCCGCCCGTTCGTCAAGTTTGTTGAAGACCTGACCAACTGGTACATCCGCCGCAGCCGCCGCCGCTTCTGGAAATCGACGAACGACGGCGACAAGCTTTCGGCGTACAGGACTCTGCGTTACGTTCTTGTCCAGCTCTCCAAGGTCGCGGCTCCCTTTACGCCTTTCATTGCCGAAGAGATTTACCGCAACCTGAAGGGCAAGAGCGATCCCGACTCCGTTCATCTTTGCGATTTCCCGACGGCTAACGCCGCCGCCCGCGATCTCGATTTGGAGCGTCGTATGGCCGATGTCCAGGTCGCCGTCGAGCTCGGTCGTCGTTTGAGAGCCGATAACGATCTTAAGGTCCGTCAGCCGCTTTCCGCGCTTAAGCTGGCGGGCGGCGACGTCGCGGGGCTCGAGTCGCTTATCGAAGACGAACTCAACGTCAAGAAGGTTGAGTTCGTAGCCGATGAAACTGAGCTTTGCAATGTTTCCTATAAGGCTAACTTCAAGACGCTCGGCAAGAAGTGCGGGCCTAAGATGAAAGCTGTTGCAGCTGCGATAGCGAGTATGGGGAACGGGGAATTGGGAACGTATCCCCCGAGCGAAGCGAGCGCCGAAGGCGGCTCAATGCGGGGTGGGAACGCCTGGACGAAGGAGATTGAAGGAGTTGCGATTACATCAGATGATGTTCTCGTGACGCGCTCGCCGAAGGAAGGTCTCGTTGTTGCGTCCGAGGGTGCGGTGGTCGTCGGTCTTGAGACGGCTCTTACGCCTGAACTCGTTGCCGAGGGTCTCGCCCGCGAGTTTGTAAGCCACGTCCAGTCGATGCGCAAGGAGGCTGACTTTGAGGTTACTCAGCGTATCGCGCTTACGGTTGAAGCAGACGATGAGATGCGTTCGGCTCTCGAGGCTCACTCTCAGTACGTGAAGGGCGAGACGCTCGCTCTTTCGCTCGAGTTCGCCCCGTGCGACGCCGACGGGGTTTCTCTCAACTCCCACCCGACAAAAATCAAGGTCGAAAAAGTTTAATCCGTCGAATACGCCCGCGCATAAGGATTTCAGCAGAACCGCAACCTGATACATTTATGAAGACTCAACAGTTTTGGTATCCGCTTCCCGAAAGACTTATTGCGCAACACCCCGCCGAGAAACGCGGGACCGAAAAGATGATGGTGCTTCATCGCGCGACCGGCGTGCTGGAGCATCGTCATATCGCCGATATCGTCGAGTACATTACCGAGAACGATCTGATTGTCGTGAACGACACCAAGGTTTTCCCGGCGCGTCTCATAGGGACGTGGGAAGACACCCCCGGCGAGGTTGAGCTTCTTATGGTGGCCGCCGCGCCCGTCGACGGAGCCGAGATACCTACGTCCATCTCGAGCGGTTTGGACAGTCTCGTCTGGAACTGCCTCATCGGCAGCGGCCGCAAGTGCCGTCCCGGACAGAAGGCGGTGTTCGGACCGAACCGTGAGCTCGCGGTTACGCTTTTAAAGCCTTTAAGCGGCATCGGCATGTGGCAGGTCGAGTTTTCGTGTGAAGGTAAACTCGAGAATCTTCTCGATGAATTCGGCCGCACTCCCGTGCCTCCCTACGTAAAGCGCGAGGGAACAGAAGAGGAGGAACTTGCCGATCGCGAGCGTTATCAGACGATTTACGCCAAGCATGTCGGCTCGGTCGCCGCTCCTACGGCGGGGCTTCATTTTACGCCGGAGATTTTTGCCGCGCTTGAAGCTAAGGGCGTAAAACGCGTTTCGGTGACGCTTCATGTGGGCCCCGGGACCTTCCGCCCCGTTAAGGCCGACAATATTGAAGATCACCACATGGATTTTGAGGCTTTTAACGTCACCCAAGAGGCGGCAGAGGCGATAAATGCGTGTAAAAAGCGCGGCGGACGAGTATTTTGCGTAGGTTCGACGACGGTGCGCACGTTGGAGACAATCGCCGCGGCGACTGAAGACGGCAGTGTTGTCGCAGGATCAGGAGCTAGCGATATTTTCATATATCCGCCGTACCGCTTTAAGGTTTGCGATGCTATGCTTACTAATTTCCATCTGCCCCAGTCGACTCTGCTGATGATGGTCTCGGCGCTCGCAGGCCGCGAGAGGATGCTTTGCGCATATGCGATGGCGGTCAGATCGAATTATATGTTTTTCAGTTATGGTGATTGCATGCTCATCGTATGATTTGATATAATATTATCCAATTATGCCACTTTTCGTGCCCAAAGACCGTAAATCTCTATTCCGCCAGTTTCTGGCGGGGATGTATGACGCCGTAGTGATTACCGATCCCAACGGTCATATTCTTGAGGTTAACCGCAGAGCCGTGGAGCATTTCGGTTATATAGAGGACGAAGTGGTCGACAAGCCGATTTCCTTTTTCATTCCCGGCCTCGCGCCCGAGATTGTCAAGCGTATCCGCAAGGGTCTTGACGACGGTCATCACATGATGATCGACGCGAACGGCCTTAACAAGGACGGCTCTAAGTTTTTCTGCGAAGTTGCGGTTTCAGTGATCGATCTGATGGAGCCCGACGATCTCGTCTTTACGATTCGAAATGTCGAGCGCCGTCGCCGCATAAACAGCATGCTCCGTTCCAAGGAGCGGGCTTTCGAGCTTTCCCAGGCCGCGCTTTTCTCATGCGACCGCGAAGGGCGCTTCACCAATGTAAACAAGGCGTTTCTTGAAATGTTCGCACTTGAAAGCGAAGAGGAGGCGAAGTCAAAATCGTTTGCCGATTTTATGTCCGACGATCCGCTTCCGGCTAATTTCGCCAAGGCGCTTGACGGAGAGTCTTCTCTCGTAGGCATCGTCGCGGAGACGACTGACGGCGAAGATAATGAAGAGGTCGAGGTTTCTCTCGCTCCCGACTACGATGGCCGCAAGGTCAAGGGCGTCGTCGGCAGCGTAATAAAACTTTAAAACGATGCGTTCAGCCCCTCAACATTCCGCCGGAATGGCCTCGCTCGCCGTAACGAAGAGCGACCCCAAGATTCTTCAGGATTTTCTCGCGCTGAAGTTCAGTCTTTCGCGCCGCACGGCCAAGGCCGTCGTCGACGGGCGCAGCGTATGGGTCAACCGCAAGTGCATCTGGATGGCGCGCCATTCGCTGAAGACGGGTGATGTCGTCGAAATTCCGATGCAGGTCGTAAAAGGCGCTGTAAAGCAGGGCGGTAAGAGCGCCTCCGCCAAGGCCGTCGAAAAGTCGGTCGCGGTAAAGCGCCACGTCCGCGTGTTGTGGCAGGACGAGTCGTATCTCGTCTGCGACAAACCGTCGGGCCTCATAAGTTCCGAGGAACCCAAATCAGTCGAGTATATTCTTCGCGAGCAGGAAAAGATTCCCACTTTGCAGGCCGTGCATCGTCTCGACCGCGACACGACGGGGTGTCTTCTGTTCGCCAAGAATTTTGCGGCTTACGAGGCCGCCGTCGAAAAATTCAAGGTCCGCGGAGTTAAGAAACTTTATCACGCTATCGTCGTGGGATGTTATAAATTGGCCCGAAAGACGATCAGCGCTGAACTTGACGGCCAGGAGGCTGTATCGAAGGTTTTGCGCGAAGCTGTCGGCGATGACGCCAGTTTTCTTAAGGTCATGATCGAGACGGGGCGTACCAATCAGATCCGTCGCCATCTCGCGGGAGACCGTTTCCCGATTATCGGCGACAGGGTCTACGGGCTTAAGAACGCGCGTGACCCCCGTCTTATGCAGGTGCCGCGCCAGATGCTTCACGCATCAACGATTGAGATGCCGCATCCTAAAAAGCTTAAAGAAACCATTAAAGTCCACTCTCCTCTGCCTGCCGATTTCCGAGCTACATTGAAGCTTTTCGGCATGGGTAAGTGAGATTGTCGCCTGAGGTTCGGAAAATAAAGGACAGATGCAGAAAGAAAGACAGAGCGATGAGTTGAATCGCCGCAACACGGCATTCGACAACAGATTGCGCCCGACTGATTTTGACGGGTTTGTCGGTCAGGATAAGATTCGCGACAGGCTTCTTTTGGCTGTTGAAGCCGCCAAGGCGCGCGGCGAATCGCTTGATCACGTTCTTTTTTCGGGGCCGCCCGGACTCGGAAAGACGACTCTGTCGTACATCCTGGGCGAGGCGATGGGTGTTAACGTAAAGACGACGTCGGGGCCTGTCATAACGAAGCCTGGAGATCTCGCGGGGCTTTTGACGACTCTCAAACCTGGCGACATCGTGTTTGTTGATGAGATCCACCGTATGGCCAAAACGGTCGAGGAATATCTTTACAGCGCGATGGAGGATTACGCCATCGACATTATGATCGATCAGGGTCCGAACGCGCGCTCCGTCAGATTGGAGCTCCCGCGCTTCACGCTTGTCGGCGCTACGACCCGTATCGGTCTTATTGCGGCTCCTTTGAGAGCTCGCTTCGGACTTGTAAATAGGCTCGATTATTATGAGCCCGTAAAGCTCGCCGAAATCGTCGCGAGAAGTGCGGCGAAACTGGGCGTTGATATTGATGGCGACGGAGCGCTGGAGATTGCGCGCCGCTCTCGCGGTACTCCACGTATCGCCAATAATCTTTTGCGCCGTGTTCGCGACTACGCTCAGATTCGTGCGGGGAATTTCATTACGGGGGATGTCGCGCGCGAGTCTCTTGGACTTCTTGAGATCGATCCTAACGGTCTTGACGATATGGATAGGCGCATTCTCGAAACGATCTGCGTAAAGTTCTCGGGCGGGCCGGTAGGCCTGTCGACAATCGCGGTTTCGGTCGGTGAAGAGCCTGATACGATCGAGGAGGCGTATGAGCCGTTTCTTATAATGGAGGGGTATTTGGAGCGTACTCCGAAAGGGCGCGTGGCTACTCCTCTGGCCTTTGAACGATTGGGCCTTAAATAGCGGGAAGACGTTTGGGTTTTTAGATAGGCTAGTTATTCTAGATGCTCTAGATAGTCTAGAATATCTAGTCTAGCTTATCTAGCGCTTCTAGTCAATCTAGCCCCTCCCCTTAGTCCCTACCCCCTAATTCCTATCTCCTAGCCCCTCTTTCTACCATAAATTGTATATTTATATATCTATTGTATACAACCTGTAGATATGTTTTTGCATTTTGGGGGTTGCGCAGACACAATATTTAGTGTATGATATTACAGAGTTACGCAACAAAGTGTAGTTTTGCGGTTAAAATGCCGTTTATAAAACTCTAAACGATTTTATATTATAAAAAAATTAAAAGAAAGAGGCCGAAAATGAAAGAGATGCACATCATCAAGCGAAGCGGCGAGGAAAAGTCGTTCGATATTACGAAAATCGAA
>JAGCJE010000045.1 GCA_017648225.1 Kiritimatiellia bacterium
GGCGTAAGCGTAAGACGGACGTCGTTCACGGGCGCGAAGCTCGAAATCACGAGAGAGAGAGGCGCGACCTGCTTCTTGTCCTCGCCCTTCGAATCCTTCCACGTCGTATGCATAGAGCAAGAGTCCTTACCGACAGGAATCGAAACGCCGAGTTTCGGGCAGAAATTAAGGCCAACCTCCTGAACGGTATCGTAAAGAATCGCGTCTTCGCCGGGATCGCCGCACGGAGCCATCCAGTTGGCCGAAAGACGAATCGGGCCAATATCACCAACGTCAGCAGCAGCGAGGTTCGTAATCGCCTCTGTAATCGCCATACGGCCGGAAGCGGGACCGTCGAGAAGCGCGATAGGAGTACGCTCGCCAGTCGCCATCGCCTGACCATTGAATGTCTTGTAGCCCATCGTCGTAACGGCGCAGTCGGCGGCGGGAAGCTGATACCTGCCAACCATCTGATCGCGGGCCACGCGGCCAGTAACCGTGCGGTCGGTAATCGTAATAAGGAACGTCTTATCGGCGACTGCGGGAAGATGGAGAACGCGCGTCAACGCGTCGATGGGCTTAACGCCCTCAAAATTCGCGGCCTTGCGGACCTGCTTGACGCGCTTGACGTTGCGGACCATGCGCGGAGGCTTGCCGAGAAGAACCTTGATGTCCATATCAATCGGCTTATCGCCGAAATGCTCGTCCTCGAGAATAAGCTGGCCGTCGCCCGTCGCGACGCCGATGAACGCGACGGGGCAGCGCTCTCGCTCGCAGAGAGATTCGAAGAACGCCCTGGCCTCGGGCTTGAGAGCGAGAACATAACGCTCCTGAGCCTCGCAGCACCAAATTTCCATCGGGTTCATCGACTTCTCTTCGTTATGGATCGAACGGAGCGAGAACTTACCGCCCGTAGCCTCGACGAGCTCGGGGCAGCCGTTCGAAAGACCGCCCGCGCCGATGTCGTGGATCGAGAGAATCGGGTTGGCCTTGCCGAGCGAAGAGCACGCGTCGATCACGCCCTGGCAGCGGCGCTGCATTTCGGCGTTGCCGCGCTGGACGGAGTTAAAGTCGAGAGCTTCGGAGTTCGTACCCGTCATCATCGAGCTCGCCGCGCCGCCGCCGAGACCGATGCGCATGGCGGGACCGCCAATCTGGACGATAAGAGAGCCGACCTTAACAGGCTTCTTCTGAACCTGGCTGTTGCGGATCGAACCCATGCCGCCCGCGAGCATAATCGGTTTATGATAACCGCGCAGTTCGCCGGCGATTTCGCCTTCGTACGTGCGGAAGAAGCCGCAAAGCTGGGGACGGCCGAATTCATTACCAAACGCCGCGCCGCCGATGGGACCTTCGGTCATTATCTGCAGAGACGTCGCGAGACGTGTCGGGAAATCGGCGAAAATACGCTCCCAAGGCTGAGGGAAGCCGGGAATGCGGAGGTTAGAAACCATAAAGCCGCAGATACCCGCGCCCGTACAGGAGCCAGCGCCCGTCGCCGCCTCGTCACGGATTTCGCCACCGACGCCGGTCGCCGCGCCAGGATAAGGCGAAATCGCCGTAGGATGGTTGTGAGTCTCGACCTTCATAAGCTGATCGAGATCGTCCTTCTTAAAGGCGTAGGAATTAGTCTTAGGATTAATTGAGAATACGTCAGTCTTAAAGCCCGCGATGACGGACGAGTTATCCTTATACGCCGAAAGAGTATCTTTAGGCCGCTTAGCGTGGGTATTCTTAATCATCTCAAAAAGAGACTTCTTCTGACGCTTGCCGTCGATGATGAACTCGGCGCCGAAAATCTTATGGCGGCAATGCTCGGAGTTTACCTGGCCAAACATCACAAGCTCCGTGTCGGTCGGGTTGCGGCCGGCCGCGGCAAAGCTCTTGGCGAGATACTCCATCTCGGGCTCTGAAATCGCAAGTCCGAGCTCGTCGTTGGCCTCGCGGACGGCTTCGACACCCTTTGAAAGAACATCGAAAATTCTGCCGGGCTTAGGCTCGCCCGCCTCGAAAAGATCGGCGATATCCTCGTAAACGCCCTCGGTCATCTTATCGTAAAGAGCGGAGAAACACTGCTCGGGGAGCGGTTTCGAGGTTTTAAATCGGATGCCGCGCTCTACGCGCTCAATCGACTTGAGATCGCAATTGTGGAAAATATCGGTAGCCTTGGTGCTCCAGGGAGAAATGGTACCCTTTCTCGGGGTTACGAAAAAGTCCGCGTCATCGCACTGACCTTCGGCATTGAGCAGCACACCCGCGCGCTGAAGCTCTTCAACCGAAAAAGAC
>JAGCJE010000046.1 GCA_017648225.1 Kiritimatiellia bacterium
AAAATCGTTGTGGACGTTTATTCCGCCGACCTGCTGGAGATTTTTAAAATCCTCGTCGGTCATTTTATCGATGCTTAAATGTTTGTACCCCCAGCCTCCGCAGCCGAAGAGGAAATTATCTTTCCAGACCTGCGTAGCGACTCTGAAGTGATACTGCTCTTTACCTGAGAGACGGTCGAGAATCGCATTGCTGTTAAGGGTGGAAATCTCCTTGTTGAAATCGCCGGCCTCGATTATCTTGCCGCTGTTGGATGTCACGATGTAGAAAACCAATCCGATAACGCCCAGCACGAACAGATTTACAGCCGTCAATTTTACGCGCCTGACCCGATCTACCGACGATAAGATGCTGATAAACGAATGGATGAAGAAAATCACGGCGAGCAGAGAAACGAGAATTATCGCCGCCCTCGAGAGCGTCATGAGAGCCGAAAGAAAGAATATTACCGCTGGAATGAGAAAATAATGTTTTCTCCAGAAGAGATCATGGCCTTTCGATTTTACGTTTGAAAGCTCTTCGGAGTACGTAACCTCGGAATATTTCCATCTCCAGAGCGCGGTTGATATGGCAAAAAGCGTAACAAAATAATCTCCGGCCATGTTGGGATAGCCGAAAGTTGAAAAGAAATAGACTTTCTCGCCCCACTCGGCCTCATCGCCCCACAATGGAGCGTTCGCACCGGTGATGTACTGAAGAAGACCTATCATGCTCAACGCGAGGCCGTTCCATACGACAAGCTCCAACACTTTGCGTTTTCCGCGCTTGAGCAGCGAATGCTTAACGGCCAGCATCGCGAGAAGCGCCGAGAAGAACCAGATTGTCACGTTCAGATGCTCCAGGCGATTTACGCAATAAGGGAGAAATTTAAAAGGCGGCGAAGGATTTGCTCCGTCAAAGTGAATCTCCGGATAGTCGCAAGAAGGACATAAACCCTTATTGACAAAAGGTATCGTCAGCAGAATGAGAAAGAGCGCGACGATCCACGTAAGAGGATCGGATTTCATCGCGCGCCAGACTCTGCGCCTCGCCTCGTACGTGGTCTCTCCGGAATGACGTTGCGGGAAGCAGATCATAAGCTCGCACATCAACGCGACAAGCCATGGAACCGTAGGCATAAGTTCAGAGGCGACCGTTCCTCCGTACAGCCAGGTAAAAGCGGAGCAGAGAAGAGCTACTCCTATCGTTGCCGCGTTATCGTAGAGAAAGCGCATATTCAACCACCTTTCCGACGGCGTCGCATTCGGATACTTTCCCGACGCTTTCGCCTTTAACATAAAAAATAAACTCACCATCGCCGCCGCAAAGCGCTATATCCGCCCCTTTGGCTTCGCCTGGACCGTTGACGGCGCAGCCCATCACGGCCACGTGCGGAAGTTTAATCCCGTCCTTTGCGAGCGTTTCAAGCGCGATTTCGATCTGAGAGGCCGTATGCATCAGATCGACTTTCGTCCGACCGCATGTCGGACACGAGGTTATCGCGGGACCAGGCTCGCGAAGAGAAAGCGAGCGCAGAATCTCCATTCCGACGCGGACCTCCTTCTCGGGACGCGCGGTCAGCGAGACGCGTACGGTATCGCCGATCCCTTCAGAAAGCAATATTCCGAGCGCAACCGAATTACGCACCGTGCCAGGAAGAAAAGTCCCCGCCTCGGTCACTCCGAGATGGAGCGGGCAGTCGGTCGTCTCGGCGAGCATGCGGTAGACCTCAATCGTTTCGGCGACGTTGGACGCCTTGGCGATTATCACGACATCGTAAAATCCCTCGTCTTCAAGAAGCTTGAGATGACGCATGGCAGACTTGACAAGAAGAGGCGCCCTGCGCTCGCCCGCGGCGACTTCGGCGGCGAGATCTCGCTCGAGAGAACCCGCGTTTACGCCGATACGGATCGGCACTTTTTTTTCTTTGGCCGCTCTGGCGACCGCCTGGACGTTTTCCCGCGGACCGATATTCCCCGGATTGAGCCTGAGC
>JAGCJE010000047.1 GCA_017648225.1 Kiritimatiellia bacterium
AACGACGCGCTTTAGGAGCGCATCGACGCCGCGGGAATGTTCCGACGAGACGGGGAAGACCTCAAGACCGAAGCGATCGTACTCGCGGGCACGCCAATCCTCGTCAGCTGTATCGCACTTGTTCGCGGCGATCATGCAGGGAACGCCCGACTCTCTCACGCGCTTGATGACCTCGGCGTCAAGAGGCGTAATGCCCTCCCGTGCATCGACGACAATAATGCATACCGCCGAGTCTTCGACGGCGAGCGCCGCCTGGGAACGCGTCTCCTCGTCGAGGGGATCGCGCGTAACGCGCTTGTCGAACGCGATTCCGCCCGTATCTACGAGCATGACGCGGCGGTTTAAAATATCGACTTCACGGGTAACACGGTCGCGCGTAACGCCGGGCTGATCGAAAACGATGGCGACGCGCTTTTTCGCAATGCGGTTGAAAAGCGCGCTCTTTCCCGTATTGGGACGGCCTACTAAACTTACTACATTCATAACTTCTCCTGAATCAGCGCATATTATATCAAATTTTACGAAATGATAGTTAATTCAGAACGGAAGAGTGAAATAACGACATGAATCGGGGAAGTGCTCGCGGCGCGGCGTTCCGCCGACGGGAACGCCGTCGACCTTAAGCGTCGCCTTCCGGTTTGCGGATTCAAAAGTAAGTTCGACCGTTTTTCCGTAGGGGATCTCGTAGTCGAAAGTATATTCCGCGCCCTCGCGGCGGAAACCTACCTTGCCGTTTACGGGAGAGGACGCCCAGAGCGTCAGCTCGTCGGTCCGGTAAAGAGGCTTTTTAACCTTAGCCGTCTTAAAAGTCTTCGATACCGGAGCAGGATCTTCAGCTCCGAGTCTCTTAAGGTCGCCTTTTACGAGAGAAAGGAACTCATCGTACGTTCTCGCGGACTTTCCTTCAAGCCAGGTGCGCTCCGAGACGACGGCACAGTTTTTGGCGATTCGCGCCAGAAGATCGCGTCCGCACAATCCCGGATCGGTTAAAAACGAATTGTCGTTCCACATCGCCCATGCCGCGCCCAGGACCCTGTCCTTGGGCAGATTGGAGGGAGCGACGCCGGGAAATACGCGCGGACCCCAATTTTCGTACATGGCCTTCGTATCGATATCGTCGCAGTAGCACCCTATATTTCCGCGCCCGTTCGGCACGACATATGTCCAGCGATCGAGAATGTTGATGATCTTGTAACCCGCGTTCACCGCTTCGAGCGGCTTTTGCCAGTCGAGGGACCAGATATGCATTTCGGTTCCGTCGACGACGACGGGGGTATTGCCCTTCTTCATGCTCAGAGATCCCCAGAAGCGAGGCGTCTTTCCCTTTGACTTGATGTGGCGCAGCAGCCTGTCGGTAAATGCGCGGTAGCTCTCCGGATCGCCGTAATATTCATCCGTTCCGATATGAATGACGTTGTTCGCGAAAACGCCCGAGTCGATGTATTCGTCGAACACGCTCGCGACGAAATCGAACGTCCCGGGATTCGAAAGATCGAGCATGGCCGCGCGCTCAAGATCGCGGTGACGGCCGACGGAACCCTTGTACATGAGGTCGGGGCGGGCCCTCACGAACTGAAGCGCGTGCCCCGGCACATCCAGCTCGGGAACGATTTTAACGCCTTTGCGCCGCGCGTAGCTGACGAGTTCCCGAAACTCCGCCTTAGTGTAAAAAAGATCGGTAGAGGCGAGATTCCTGACTTTCGACTCCAGCCGGAACCCTCCCGCCGTCGGATTGAACGAGAGAATGTCCTGAGCGTTTTTCACGCCCGGATAATTATGAAGCCAGATGTAATTGTCGGAAAGATGAAGCTGAAGATCGTTCATCTTGTAATACGAGCAGATGTCGACGATTTTCTTGAGCGTCGAGAGCGCGAAAGGCTTCCGCCCGCAGTCGAACATAAAACCGCGCACAGGATAATCGGGAAAGTCTTTCGCGGTTCCGGCGGGAAATTCGCCCGTACGGTCGAAACTCTGCTTGAGCGTACGCGTAGCCCAATACGCGCCGACGGCGGTTTCGGCGCGAATGCGGATTGAATCGGCCGTCGATTCTATTGAATAACCCTCCCGTCCGAACGATTCGCCCTCAACGAGCTCCATGACGATATCGCCGGCGCGGGGCTCGCCTGCGCAATGCCTTACGCCGAGCTCTTCGGCGAAATCTCTGGCGTAGACGACGAGAGAGGCCCTTGAATCGGCGGGGGTCACGACCCGCGTTGAAGGCGACGGCTTATACGCGGCGCCTGTTCCGTCGGTCCATTCCCTGATCGTGGGCACGGTCGAGGGCTTCGCCGCGAACGCCGTATCTATAGCGGCGAGCGCAGCTGCCGCAAAAGCGATGAGAGGAATATATTTTTTCATCCTGATCTTTCCCAAAAGAATCCCTGCGAAAAGTTTGCGCGTCAAAGACGGTTATCTGATAAAACTGGTAATCTGACGCGGCTCATCCAAAGAGGGAAGCGGCATGCGCTCCTTGGCCAAACGGATGGCCTTAATAAGAAACGCCATATTCTTTCCGAGTCTGCGCATGATCTGCAGGCCCTCGGCGTCCTCTTTGGCTTCACCGGGCGCCGCGCCGTGGACATTGTTCCAATAGCTCGATGAAACGACCGGCATGTTGGAAATCGTGAAATACTTGTTTAAAACGTCAAACGTCGCCGTCGTTCCGCCCCTGCGCGCCACGGCTACGGACGCGCCGACCTTCATGGTCTTGTCGAACTTTGACGAGAAGAAAAGGCGATCTAAAAACGAAACCAGCGTTCCTGCGGGAGAAGCGTAATAAACGGGCGAACCGACCACAAGACCATCGGCGTCTTTAAACTTGGAGAGCACCTCGTTGACGAGATCGTGCGTCACGCACTCCTTTAGAGCATTGCATTGACCGCAGGCAAGACAACCTCGAAGCGGCTTCGATCCGATATGGATTATTTCAGTATCGACCCCTTCAGAGCGCAGAGTCTCGCTCACTTCATTGAGAGCGACAAACGTGTTTCCGTTACTTTTCGGACTGCCGTTTATCAGTAACACTTTCATTTTTAAGAACCTTTTTATAGTAGGATTTCAGATTTTAAATTTCCAAATTCAACAGGCTAACGGAAATCATACCATATTTATCCCCTCTTCGCATTAAAATAACTATCTTTTCCGATTGCGAAGCAGGACGGCAGCCGGATATTTTGATATACTTTCCGTCATGGAAAGACTTACTATACAAGTTGGAAGTTACGAGGTTAACTGTTCGATAATCTCCGAAAACGGCAAAGCGTGGATCGTGGATCCCGGACACGAGGGTGCGCGCATCGCCGCGCTTCTCGAGAAAAAAGGTCTTGAGCCTGAAGCGGTTCTCCTCACTCACGCCCACTTTGACCACATTACGGGAATCGCCGAACTGCAAAAGCTTTTCCCGAATCTTCCCGTTTATGTCCATCGCGAAGATACGGTGATGTTCGGCCATCCCTTCAATCAGATGCCGGGCGAATACGCCTCAATCGGCGTTCCCGCCAACATCCGCGACGTAAACGAGCTAAAAATCTGCGAAGTCATCCACACCCCTGGCCATACGCCCGGCGGCGTCTGCTACTTTTTCGCGGAGGACAAGCTTCTTTTAAGCGGAGACACTCTTTTCTCTGGCTCCATCGGACGGACAGACTTCCCTGGTGGCAGTATGTCGAAAATGATGGAATCTCTTAAAAAACTCATGACTCTGCCGGACGATACGCTCGTTATCCCGGGCCACGGCTCCCATACCACGATCGGCAGAGAAAAAACATCAAATCCTTATCTCGTCTGACGGTAAAGCTCTATACAGACTTCAGTCCGTTTTATTTGTACATAAAAAAGGCCGCCCTTTCGGGACGGCCTCTTTCGCTGTAACAATACACGTTTTATCAGAAGCTCCAACCGTCACGGATGAAGGGCTTGACGAGATTGTTGGCGGCATCAAGATCGAACTTCTGGGCTGAGGAGTTCCACTTGAGAGTCTTGCCAGGCAGCTGCTGCGCGACGCATCCAACGAGAATACCTTCCATCTGAGGAATGCAGTATTCAATATCGGAGAAGCAGTGAGAATGGGTCTGCTCATAATAATGACCTTTGCCGCGACAAGCGAGAACAAACTCACCGTAGTGACCTTCGGCGAAGCCCTTCATCTCGACCGTCGACTTGCCGCCTGCGACTTCGCCAGACGAGCTCGAGCAGAACGGAATTGAACGGGCAACGACCTTTGCAGCCTCGTGCTGGAAGATGTCCTTGAACTCCTTGTCGTCGTTAAGGGCGAGTGCGCACTTCGCACCGTAGTCGTCCTGCATGAGAACGGCACCCTTCGAGCCGATGATGTAGCAGCCCGTATTGGGAACCTTGCCTTCATGGGTAGCGGCCCACTTGGGCATGATCGCCGCGTCGGGCTTCTCGTTGCCGTCGTACCAGTAAAGCGTGACCGCGGGAAGCTTGACGCCGGGACGGACCTTGGAATCGCGCTCCTTGTAGGTGAGCTTGACAACGGACTTGAGAGGATAGGCGATGTCGTTCTCGGAAACGATCTTCGTGCAGACTGCGTCGGAAACCTCGGCAAGCTCAAGACCGCGGAAAGCGAGGTTCATCGTATGGCACGCCATATCGCCGAACGCGCCCGCGCCGAAATCGAAGAATCCGCGCCACGTAAACGTGTGATAAACGTTCTTGCCGAGATTCCAGGGATCGTAAACGTCGGCGTCCTTGGGATACTGATCGAGGAACGGGCGCTTCTTGGCGGTGCCGAGCCACGCGTCCCAGTTAAGGCCGGGACGGATCTTATCACCCCCGGGATGAGACTTTACCCAATCGGCGACACCCTTGCCCTGAGGCCACACGGGACGGTTAGTCCAAACGTGAACCTCCTTGACGTCGCCGAGAATTCCGCTCTGAATAACCTCGGTGCAGCGGCGCATCGAGTTGAGGGACGAACCCTGGTTACCCATCTGAACAACGACGTTGTTCTCGCGGGCGGTCGTCTCGAAATACTTGTTTTCCCAAAGCGTTCTTACGAGAGGCTTCTGGACATAAACGTGAATGCCCTGCTTCATCGCGCCGATGGCGATGGCGGCGTGAGCGTGGTCGGGCGTCGAAATCGTCATAGCGTCAATACCGAGAAGACCGGCATTGTCGAGAAGCTTGCGGTAATCCGTATAGAACGGAACGCTGTACATGTCAAAATCAATACCGTCTCTGATAAGAGCCATCTGGGCCTTCTCGCGCATCGAATAGTCGGCGTCGCAGAAAGCGACCATCTCGACCATACCGGTCTTAATCATCGGCGTCCAGTCACTGTAACCCTTACCCATGACACCAACGGCGGCGACACGCAGTTTCTTGCCACCGCTGCGACCGATCGCAAACGCAGAACCGGCGCTTAAAGCCGCAACACCGGCCATTCCACGAAGAAAACCTCTTCTGCTTGCAGTAATATTCATTTTATCTCCTTGATTTTAGTTTATCTTTCAGATTCAATAATTGTTTTGCCGCTGTAACGCGACTCTTCGGCGAGAAACGCGATGCGATGCGACTCGAGCGCCGCGTCGAGAATCTTCGTATAACGATCGGGCGAAGCGTCTCTGACGAGCTTGACGAACTCGGTCATAATCTCTCGGTCTCCGCCGCCATGATGCCCCGTCTGAGCCGGGATAATCGTCGTCGAATCGCCGAGGAACGGCATGATCTCGATCTTGCGCTCGTCGGCGATGATCTCGCCCTTCGTCCCGTAGAAGTGGGTCACGCGCGTTCTCTGCTGGGAGTAGCTCTCCATCTCGAGAATGATCGTAAGCCCGCCTTCGTACTCCATAAGAACGGTCTGATGATCGACGGAATCGTTCCCGCACGCGTAAACGCAACGGCCGTACGGAGAGGTCTCGATCATCTTCAAAATAGCCTCGTCAGACTCGTCGGCGAAATGATATCTCAGATCGTCGCGGTCGTAATAAAGCTTATACGCGTCGAACGCGCACTTTTCGCGGACGGCCGCAGGGCAGTCCTTGCAGCGGTCTGCCGCACCCTCCGGCTTATTCTCGGGCCGCCAATGGAAGAGCGAGCCGAAGCTCGAGATCTTAGTGCACTTTTTGCCCTTCGTCCACCATTCAATAAGATCGAAGTCATGGGTGCACTTATTAACGAGCATGCCCGTACCCTTGTCTTCGACGGACCAGTTTCCGCGGCAGTAGGCATGGGACGCCTTGCCGTACGAAATCGCGGCCAGATGATGAACGCTCGTAATGTCGCCGATGACGCCCGAAGTGATCACTTCGCGAAGCTTCTTGTAGAACGGCGCGAAACGGAGAACGTAACCTGTCAGAACGAGACGGCGCGCCTTTATCTGGGCGTTGCGGATCGCTATGCATTCGTCCCACGTGCAGCCGATGGGCTTCTCGAGAAGCACGTGATAACCCTTCTCAAGCGCCATCACGCAGGCATCGTGATGGAGACGGTCGGGAAGAGCGATAATCACGGCGTCGGCGGGAGTATCAGACTCGAGCGCATCCTCCCAACGTTTCCATGTAGGAATATCGGGATCGTCCGGAAACTCGGCGACAGGATCGGCGAGTCCCGCAATGATGAAGTCTTCAGGATGGGTTTTGGCATAGGCCGCGTAAGCGCGGCCCCTTATGCCGTAACCGAGAATAATCGCTCTTACCGGAGCTTTCATCAGACCTCGACCTTCCAGCCGTTGCAATCGCCTTCGCGCTTGAGCGTCATTCCGACGCCCGTGCCGTTGGCGAAGTCCATCGCCTCAGGATTCCAATCAAAGCCGCAATCGTACTGATAGCTCATGTTGCACAGGAGGCAGAGCGTGCAGCTGCGGCCGCCGACTTCGGCGGGCGTAATCGTCTGCTCGCGCGACTCGACGCACTCGCAGAAGTTCTGAATGTGGTTGGCGCTCTTGTAGAGATCGGCCTTGCGGATAATCTTGGCGTAATCGGCCTCGATCTTATCAAGAGCCTTAGTGAGCTTGTTATCCTTCTTGGCTGTCGCGGCAGTACCATAATCTTTGCCGACAGATTCGACAACGACCTTACTCCTCATATAGGAGAGATCTTCAAGCCCCTTGCGGATGGCGACATCCGGCTTCTTAGCCGTAGCGTCGAAACCAACCCAGACAGCGATCTTGCCGCGGTTGACGGCAACGATACCGTTCGTACCGTAAAAGACCGTTCCCCAAACGCCAAACGGTCCGTGATAAAGCTCAACATCGCCGTAAGACTTCTTGAAGAGCATCTTCATACCGAACTGACGGCGACCGCCGTGGTAAAGATCGGTGGAATAGGGCTCGAGCGAAGGAATGATCTTGTAGGGGCCGGACTTATCCATATCGAGACCCCACTGGGCGATGTCGAGGTGGTGGGCGCCCCAGTCGCCGTTGTACCCGGAGCCGATATCGTCGTCGAAGCGCCAGAACATCGGATAGAAATGGTTTACGCCGCGGGGAGCGAGCTGATCGGAATAGGGGCGCATCTTCGCGGGGCCGAGCCACATCTTCCAATCGACGTCGGGATTGGGCTTGCCTTCGCTCGCCGCGTTCTTAGGATCGTCCCAAAAACGTACGGGATGGGAAGGACCGCCGAGCTTCTGACCGCCGCGGCCGTAGTTAGCGTCGACATACTTTACATCGCCGATAAGACCGCCGCGAACGAGCGAAACCGCGTCGCGGAATTCGCGCCAGCTGCGCTGCATCGAACCTGTCTGGAAAATGCGGCCATACTTTTTCTGGGCGGCGATAACCTTCTTGGACTCATCGATAGAGAATGTAAGAGGCTTCTCGCAGTAGACATCCTTGCCGTGCTTCATCGCCTCGACCGCGATGTATGCGTGCCAATGGTCGGGCGTGCCGATGCAGACGATTTCGATCGAGGGATCCTGAAGAACTTCACGGAAATCGTAAACAACCTTGCACTTGTTGTTATTGTAAGCCTTGTTTACCTGCTCGGCACCGGCCTTGGCACGAACCTTGTCGCAATCGCAAACGGCGACGACCTCGACATTAGGAGCGTACGCGGGGTTGAGGAACGACTTCAAAAGAACAGTACGCATCTGAATCCCGTAGCCGATCATAGCGGCCTTGCGCTTCTCGCCGGGCTTAAGAGGACGAACGCCCGTCTTCGTAGTATTGCAACCTGCGAGCGCAGCAGCCGCGGCAGTACCGAAAATAAAGTTTCTTCTGTTGAGCTTCATGATGTTTCCTTTTTAGTTTAGAGATTAAAGTTCAGAGTTAAGAGTTTTGAGTTCAACTTCTTAAATAGGCGCTGTATGCGCAGTAGGTCTGATGGCAGTCGAACTTCGACGCGATCTCCCACGGCGCATGCATATTGAAAAGCGGAGTTCCCATGTCGAGAACCTTCATGCCGAAGCGCGACATGTACTGGGCGATGGTTCCGCCGCCGCCCTTCTCCATCTTTCCGAGTTCGGCCATCTGCCATGTTACGCCGCCCTCGTCCATGATCTTGCGGATTTCGGCGACGAACTCGGGTCCGCAGTCGCTCGATCCACCCTTTGACGTTCCGCCCGTGTACTTCGAAGCGGCAGGACCCTTATGGAGATAAGCGCAGTTGCCGGTCGAATTGACGTCTGGAAAGTGGGGATCGAAGGCGGCGGTCACGTCGGCCGAAAGCATGGACGAGCGCTCGAGCGCGCGGCGGACCATAATATCGCGCGCGTCCTTCTCCTGACGTTCGATGAATTCGGCGACTGTGTTCTCAAAGAAGCTCGACTGCATGCCCGTCGAACCCATCGAGCCGATCTCCTCCTTGTCGCACATGAGAATCGAAGCGGTTACTTCGGGAGTTTTACCATCCGCAGCGTCAATAAGAGCCATAAGCCCGGCGAACGAGCAGACGCGGTCGTCATGACCGTATCCGGCGATAAGCGCACGGTCGAAGCCGACTTCGCGCGGCATTCCGGCGGGGACGATCTCAAGCTCGGCGGAAAGAAGATCAGCCTCGTCGATTTTATACGTCTTCTTCAGATATTCGACGAGCGCGTTCTTATCGCCCTTGGGCGCGGCGTCCTTATCGTCGTCCTTGCCGCCCTTCGCGTAAGTCGACCAGCCGATGACGTCGAGATCTTCGGCGGGGAAAAATTCGTCTCGAGTCTTCTTCGCCTGATCGTAACCGAGATGGGGAAGAATATCGCTGATGAGAAAAATCGGATCGCCTGGCTTGTCGCCGACCGCGACATCGACGGCGGATCCATCCTTGCGGATCACCGTTCCGTAAAGCGCGAGCGGCATCGTAAGCCACTGGTACTTCTTGATTCCGCCGTAGATGTGGCAGTCGAAATAAACAAGCCCGCCCTTCTCGTAGAGAGGTTTCGGCTTGAGATCGAGCCTCGGCGCATCGGTATGGCCGCCTACGACTTTAAGTCCGACCTCGGCGATGGGCTTTCTGCCGATGACGGCCGCCATGATCGTACGGCCTTCATAACCGCGGTAAACCTTGTCGCCCGCTTTGAGTTTTTTAAACGACGAAAGTTCCTTAAAACCCTTCGCCTCAAGGCGACGGACGCTCTCGGAATAACTCAGGCGCTCGGTCTTCGCGGTGCCGAGATATTCCATGTATTCTTTACAATATTTCTCAAGAGACAGATATTTCATTTTCATACTTGTAAAATTATAGCAAATACAAACCTGATTCTTCCATAGTTTTTTTGGAAAATCAATACTTCACGGAGGGTCGGCGGCGATAGTCGTAAACGGCCCACATGACAAGCGCGGCGGCCATGTACCACGCCGCGCATTCCAGCAGCGACCATTTCTCTATTTCAAAGTTCGACCAGCCCATGGCGCCGGCGAGATGCGCCAAAGCCAGCAGCACGGATGTCGTCATGTGCGCCGCCGCGCTGAAAAAGCCCGCAAGAAAAGACGAAACATAGCTGAAAGTGACGCCCAGCGCGGTCAGGACCACGCTCAAACCCGCGATCGGCACGGCGATAACGTTCACAAAAAGACCGCTCGGGGTGATAACGGCGAACGTTGCCGCGATTATCGGAACGCCGAAAATCCAGGATACGGCCGTTGGGGCGAACATCCTGACAAAATTGCCTTTCACGCCTTTTGCGATATGATTCCACAGGACAAGCCCCAGCATGACGGCGAATGAAAGCTGGCTGCCCGTGCTGACGAGCATTTCCGGGGAGAAAACATGCACCAGCGCGAAAGTCTGGGCCCACGCCGTCAAAGGATCGCTCTTGCGCCAGAACAGAGCGGCCGACCAGCAGGTCGACGCCATCATTCCCGCTCTCACGGCGCTGGGACCCGCGCCGACGAGCAGAACATAAAACCATATAAGCGGAATAAGAACGATCGCCCGGAAGCGCGCAGGAAATCCCGTAAACGATAGAAGAACCGAAAAAAACTTCGCGATGATCAGGACATGCAAACCGGAAACAGCGAAAAGATGCGCCATTCCCGAATCGACGAATGCCTTACGCGTCTCAGGATCGATATGGGAACGCTCACCCAGAAGGAGAGCCTTGTTCAAAACCTCAACCTCGTTTTTCCTGCGAAGCCCCGCTCCGACGCGGGAGGAGAATTCAGATCGCGTGCGCGCGACAAAACCGTCGACAAAAGAACGGGAGGATGAATCCTCGACGCGTTCGGCTTCGGATCCCTTTCCCCGCACCCAGAAGCGCCTCCGGCCGAAAAGACCGTCTCGCGTTTCTCGCCCCATCCATCCCCGACAGAGCCAGGTTTCACCCTCTTTTGGAACAGCCTCTCCAGCAGGAACATAAAGATTGACAATCACTTCAATGTCACGCACCTCACTCGGAAAAACCACCTTTCTGAAGCCGTGAGTCTCTTCGTAGCATTTTACGGACGAGGGTATTTTAAAAGCAGATTCAACAGGCTTTCCACGATTCAGTTCGGTCAGTTCGACAATCGTACGCGCACGCTCCGAGACGCAGCTCCACGCGATTGCCGCGCCAGCGAAAAACACGCCCGGCAAAGGCCAGAAGCGCCATCTGCAGCCGAAGGCAAAAAGCGTAACCAGAACGCCTGCCACAGCCACCGTCGGCCAGGCGGGATGCATGAACGGCAACATAAACGCAACAGCCTCGCCGAAAGCGAGCGCCGCGCATAACGCGAACCATTTAACCGCCGCCGTTGTTTTCATTTTTTCTTCCTACAGAATCCGCCGTGCAAAGTCAAAAGAAGAACCGCGATACGCAACAGGCGCCTTTACGGGAGAATCACGAATCGATCACCATAAAGCGGGTGTTACGGGGAACCATCATATCCAGTTCCTTCATATCGTCTTCTCTCAATTCGATGCCGCAACGTCCGAAATAATCAGTAAGGTTCGCCGGCGTTCTGTAATCGCCGGGCTTTACAAGGGCGTTTTTCGCCCCGTCAACGATGAAATAACGTTTGAATATCTTGCCGTTCAGATAGAGATCGACCGCCTTGAGACGGCTCCTGAGCACAAGATAGAAACGTGGATGGTTCATGACTTTCATCTCACGGCCGACGACCAGTCTGGTAGCGTCCGTCAAACCGTTTAGCTTCATGAACGACGCGAGGGTTGAACCGTGCTCGCTCGCAATGCGCGAAGCCGTATCTCCGCTCTTGACCTTGATGCGCGCCACCCACTGCGGATTGTTCCTGTCAAACAGCCAGCTTAAGTTCAACTGCCCGAGACGAGGCAGCAGTTCATCAGCGACATCCGCCGCGTCGGCCGTGCGCAACGCGAGAATCTGCTCGATCGTCGATATCTGCATCTCGAGTTCTCCCGCCTCGGCGGATTTTTCAAGCCGCAGCAGCAAACTGCGCAATTTAGGCGAGCGGCCTTCAAGACGGCCTATATTGACGGGAGGCACGTCACTCAAAATTTCAGAAGCCTTGTTATTTTGGGCCTCTATGGCAGGAGCGGGCTCTTCGGAACGTGAAACCGCGTCCGACTCCGAAGATATCCGCCCCAGTACCGTAACAATAAACGAAATCGCCGCGACAACGACAATGGCGACAACGATCCACCCGAGACCCGACGACTCGTTGCGCCGATCCCGGGGGTCTGTCTCTATACCGTATTTAAGCCTTGTCAGCGACATAGTCCGCTTTTATTTCTGCTCTGGGGCAGACTCTTCAAAAACGCCCTGTACGCAGGCGCGAAGAACCTCCATGCGTCCGTCGGTCGTCTCGACAATGAACGATTTCTCGGTAGCCTCGACGATCGTGCCGATGATGCCGCCCGCGAAAATGATCTTGGCGCCCGCGCGGAGCTCGTCGATCATTTTACGGCGTTCTTTCTCCTTGCGCTGCTGCGGACGGATAAACATGAAGTAGAAAATGGCGATAAGCAGCAAGGGCATCATAAAACCCGCCCACGGTGAGCCTCCGGCGTTCGCTAGCATCAAGCAACTGTTCATTTTGTATTTTTCTCCTTGGTTGTTTTTTTATTTGTTGACGTTAAATCTTTTCAGGCGCGGTATCGGCACGGACCTTCTCCTTCCAGTCGAAGAAAGTCCCGTCGGCGATCGCCGCGCGCATATCCTTCATGAAGCGGTTGAGCGCGTAGACGTTGTGTATCGTCAGAAGCCGCAAGCCGAGAATCTCGCCCGCATGCAGAAGATGCCGGACGTAGCTGCGCGTGAAGTTTCTGCAGCAGTAGCAGTCGCACCCCTCCTCGACGGGGCTCTGGTCGAACTCCCACTTCGCGGCCTTTATGGCGACGTTGCCCTTTCGCGTGATGGCCGTGCCGTGGCGCGCGATGCGGGTGGGGATCACGCAGTCGAACATGTCGATGCCTCTTGCGACGCACTCCGCCATCTGATGCATGACTCCGAGCCCCATAACGTAGCGCGGCGCATCCTTCGGCAGATACGGAACGCTCGCGTCGACCGCCTGATACATGTATTTCTCGGGCTCTCCGACGGAGACGCCGCCGACGGCATAACCGTCGAAGCCGATCTTGACGAGCTCCTCGGCGCAATGGCGACGAAGATCGTCGTAGACTCCGCCCTGAACAATGCCGAAGACGAGCTGTCCGTCGGCGTGGGGCTGATCCTTCGACGCCTTCGCCCATCGGAGAGTCTGCTCGACCGACTTCGTCGCGCGCGCGCGGTCGCAAGGATATGGAAGACATTCATCGAAGACCATCGCGATGTCGCTTCCGAGAATGCGCTGCATCTCCATAGACTCCTTCGGACCGAGAAAGAACTCATGTCCGTCGAGATGAGAGTTGAAGCGACAGCCTTCTTCGGTGATCTTGCGCATCTTCGCGAGCGAGAAAACTTGAAAACCTCCTGAGTCGGTGAGTATGGGGCCGTCCCACCTCATGAACCTATGAAGTCCTCCCGCGGCCGTGATGACGTCCTTCCCCGGGCGGAGCATGAGATGGTAGGTGTTGCCCAGAACAACTTGCGCGCCGTTCTCGACAAGGTCGCGCGGCTCAAGAGCCTTCACCGTTCCAAGAGTGCCGACATCCATGAAAACGGGCGTCTCCACGACCCCGTGAGCCGTGTAAAGCCGCCCCAGACGGGCGTTTGTGCGTATATCTTCTTTTATTACTTCGAATGTCATTGACGAGTATTGTATCAAAAAACAGTTGCCTTATGAGAAAAAATGGTGTATCATTTTATACGTTGAATCTTGGAATAGATGAAACATAACCTTAAAAGAAAGAAATCTAACTAAAAACAAGCATCATAGAGGACAAATCTTTTATGAATAAAGCATTGCACGTATTCGTATACTTATTCCTCATCCTTACAGGTGTTGCGTTTTACTACACATACGAAGTATATAAGGATAAAGAAGAACTTTCCGACCGCAACAACCTGTTGCGGAAGTACATCCGCGAAATCGTCATCAACATCGAGGACAGCAGCGAATACAAGTCCGCCGCGAAGGGGCCCGCCGATGACGAGAATACCGATTCCCAGCCTTACAAAAAAGACACGTCCCCGACTGATGCCGAGTGGTCCAACAAATACGTAGCCACCGAGGGCAGACCCGCCCAGCGCACGCAGGACGAAATTCAGATGGAGAACGTTCTCAGAGGTTCCGAAAACTGGTCTTACGATCTCGAGAAGAACGATCACAAGACGAAGACGTGGAATCCGAGCACCGACGACAAGAAGCTTCGCACCATCTACGTCGACAGCGAGGCGGCCGGGAAAGTCACCGACGGCTCCGAGGCCGACAGATTCCTCAGATCGATCGTGGACGCATGCAAGACTCAGAGAGAACGCCTCAACAAAACTCGTGATGCGCTCCCCTCCCTGCGCCTTGTCATCGAAGACCTTGTTAAAGAGATCAACGGTCTCAAGCCGCAGATCCGCGACGCCAACGCCACGATCATCGCCCGCGACGTGACTATTGAGGATCTTACGGGCCAGAAGACCAAGCTTGAGAGCGAACTCGTCGAGCGCAAGTCTGAAATCGAGAGACTCAAGGGCGATGTCATTTCCCTCAAGGATGAAGTAACCTCCGCCAAGGAAGAGACCGAAACGGCCAAGGAAGAGCTCGCCAAGGAAAAAGAGATGGTCGAAAAGCTTAAGAAGATGGTTCAGGATCTCCAGAAGAGCATCTACAGCCAGGCGGCAGTAGCCGGCAACAACGCCGGTGAAGTCGGCAGCGCCGTCACGTCCGTCTCCGCAGGCAACAAGGGCAAGATCATCGAGGTCGACAACGACGCCGTCTTCGCGATCATCGAAGTCACGCCCGAAGCCATGAAGGAGCTTAAGGGCAACGACCTCATGAGACCTCTCCCGCTGCTTGAGTTCGTCGTAACGCGTCCCGGCTTCAAGGGTCCCGCCGGTGAAATCGTCGGCCGTATCCGCCTGAGACAGGAAGTCGTCGGCAAGAACTGGATCATCTGCGACATCCTCGCCAACTGGTCTCAGGACAATCTCAAGAAAGACGATGTCATTATCGCCGACTAAGTTTGCGCTGGCGGTTCTCGCCGGACTTCTGCTGGGCGGCTGCATAGCCGACTCGGCCGAGGACTCCCAGCTCCCGTGGTCTTCAAACAGATCATGGGAGGGGCTGATGCCTGTCGCGCCTTCGGTGATGGACCGCTACGATTAACGGAGTCTTAAGTGATAGAGAACATAATCATCACAAATACGGAAAGCGGCGTTCGATTGGACGCCGCTTTATTGTCGCACTGTCGGACATCGTCTCGCGCATTCATCCGCGAAGCGATCGCCCAGGGCGATATACTTCTCAACGGCCGGACTGTGCCCAAAGGAATAAAACTCAAAGGCGGCGAAAAGATAACCGTTGTACGGCTTCTTGAATCAATCGACAATCTCGTGAAACCTAACGCGTCCATCAGACCGCATATCGTCTTTGAGGACAGCGCACTTCTCGCGGTCGACAAACCGTGTGCGCTGCCCGTACAGCCGCTCTCATGCGATGAGACTCGCACACTGATGAACGGTGTTGCCGCCCGCTATCCCGAGTGCATTCCTTTAGGCGATAAACCTCTGATGGCCGGAGCTCTGCATCGTATTGACGCCGACACTTCCGGTCTCGTGCTAGTCGCGCGTACCGCAGAGGCGTTTGAGAATCTACGCGCCCAGTTTTCGGCGCAGACGGTGCGAAAGACATACCTCGCTCTCGTCGAAGGCGCCGTCGCCGTCGGAGGAACACTCGAAAACGATCTTATACACGACCCTTCGCTTCCGTTCTGCAAAATGATCGACTACCGCAACAACCGGCTTTGCGAATCGGAAAAAGCGAAGACGCGTCCTTTGCACGCGGTCACGCAATTCAATCCAATCGCAAGAACATGCGTAGAGAACGAGGAACGCACACTTCTGGAAGTTACGATTTATACGGGCGTCACCCATCAGATACGTGCACAGCTCGCGATGGCGGGAATGCACATAATCAACGACCGTCTTTACGGTGCTTTCGCTGTCGAAAATCAAATCGGACATTGTCTCCATGCGTACTCAGCCGGATTCAAGCACCCGATTACCGGCGAAGACGTTATAATCCAGACGGAATACCCGGCGTGGGCGAAATTTTAATTTCCGCTACTTCCGCTCTATATTGGCGCCGAGAGCCTTCAGATTTTCCTCTACCGCCACATATCCGCGGTCGATCACTTTCGCATTGTTGATCGTGGAGAGGCCCTTCGCAGCGAGCGCGGCAATAACAAGCGCGATGCCAGCGCGGATATCGGGAGACGTGAAAGATCCCGCGTAAAGCTGCGACGGGCCTGTCACGACGACGCGGTGGGGATCGCACTGAACGATCTTAGCGCCCATCTGACGCAGGCTGTCGACGAAGTAAAGACGCGACTCGAACATTTTCTCGAAGAAGAGGCAGGTGCCTCGCGTCTGGGTCGCGAGAACGATCAGTACCGACATCATGTCCGACGGGAAAGCGGGCCAGGGACCGTCGGAAACAGACGGTATGACGTCGCCCAGATCATAGCGCATTTTAAGACGCTTCTTCGGGATATATCTCAAAGTCTTCTCTTTAGCGTCGATCGTCCAGGTTACGCCGAAGCGCTTGAACGCTCCCTCCATTACGGCGAAAGGCTCGGGGTCGATTCCCGTAAGCAGAATCTCGCCGCCGGTAACGGCGGCCGCCGCCACATACGAGCCCGCCTCGATATAATCACACCCGACACGCGCCGTGCACTCCGCAAGAGTTTCAACCCCTTCGATGGAAATGAGATTGGTCCCCGCGCCTGTTATTTTAGCGCCCATCAGATTAAGCATATTCGCCAGATCGACAATATGCGGCTCGCACGCCGCGTTATAAATGACCGTTCTGCCCTTCGCGAGCACGCTCGCCATCAGAATATTCTCGGTGGCCATGACGCTCGCTTCGTCAAGAAGTATTCTCGCCCCCTTCAATTCTCCTTTGAAGCGAAGAGTCTTGCGGCCCGCGACAGCTTTGGCACCAAGGGCCTTGAAGCCCGCGAAATGAGTATCCAGGCGCCTGTGCCCGATAGCGTCTCCGCCGGGAGGCGGCAACGACGCGCGCCCGACGCGCGCAAGCAAAGGCCCCGCAAAAAGGAAACTCGTCCTTATCTTCGAGGCGAGTTCTGCGGAAATTTTCGCGGTTTTAAGTTTCGGCGAAACGAGAGTAACCGTCCCTGCCTTAACGTCGCGCGTAACCTTCGTCCCGAACGAGCGCGCCGCATCCAGCATCGTGGACACATCGGAAATCGCGGGAACGTTCGTGAGCGTCACAGGCTCCGCCGTCAGAAGCGACGCGGCGATCATCGGAAGAACGGCGTTTTTATTGCCGGGAACGGCGTGAACACCGCTGATCGTTTTACCGCCTTGTATTTTAAGTAACATCTACCGAAACTTTCCTCTCTGATCAGATAAATAAAATCACTTGAGCTCCATCCTCTTCGCCTCACGCACCAGCCCTTGGGAATAAGGATGCGACGGCGAATCGAAAAACGCAGCAGGATCGTCGGATGTCTCGACTACGCGACCGTCTTTCATCACAGCCAATTTTGTAGCCATCTGAGATACGACACCGAGATCGTGGGTGATCAGGAGCACACCGGAATTAGCCTGGTGGAGATCGCGCATCAGACGGAGAACCTGAGCCTGGATCGTGACGTCGAGCGCAGTCGTCGGCTCGTCGGCGATAATAAGATCGGGGCCGAGCATAAGTCCCATCGCGATCATGACGCGCTGCTGCATACCGCCGGAAAGTTCATGCGGATAGGCCTTCGAACGGGTAAGAGGATCGGGAATTCCGACTTTAGCGAGCCATTCGAGGGCCATCGCCTCGGCCGCCTTTTTGGAAATTTTTTCGTGCAGAAGAATCGTCTCTACAAGTTGGGCGCCTATTCTGTGAAGCGGAGAAAGAGAACCCATAGGATCTTGAAAAATAACACCGATGCGTTTGCCGCGGATGGAGCGCAGCTGCGCGAGCGGCATCGAGAGCGTATCAACCCCATCAAGAAGAATCCGCCCTTTGGGATAAAATGCGGGAGGACTGGGCAAAAGACGGGCGACACTCATCGCGACGGTACTCTTTCCGCTGCCGGACTCGCCGACGATGCCGAGAACCTGTCCGCGCTCCAGAGTAAGCGACACGTCAACGGCCGCAGGGGTTACCTCGCCCTCGTCATTGCGGTAGGATACGCTGAGATCATCTATTTCTAACAACATCGCTTTTTCTCTTTCTGCAGCCTCGTGAATAAAAGACAGACCATTCTCCAATATTCCACACCGGTCAGGATATCCCCCCGTCGATACGAATCACCTGTCTCGTAATGTAGGACGCTTCATCCGAAAGGAGATACCTAACGAGCGAAGCGACTTCGGCGGGCTTCGCAAATCGGCGCATGGGAATCGACTTTACGATTTGAGCCGCATCAAGCGACGCGGTCATCGCGGTTTCAACGAAACCGGGCGCTACGCAGTTCACGGTTATGCCACGAGGCGCGAGTTCCACGGCGAGGGATTTAGCAGCACCTATGAGCCCGGCTTTTGCCGCCGCGTAATTAGACTGGCCCGCGTTGCCGTTCACGCCCGAAATCGACGAAACGACGACAACGCGCCCGCGTACTCGTTGAAGCACCATCGGCATAACGAGCGGCTTCAGCACATTATAGAACGAATCGAGATCGGTACGGATTACGCGATCCCACTCGTCACCCTCCATCGCCGGAAAGGAATTGTCGGCGACTATACCCGCATTAAGGACGACGCCGTAGAAAGCCCCAGTTTCCTCGACATAACCATTAAGCGCGGCAGCGGTCTCTTCGCGATTCGAGACATCGAAAAAGAGCACGTCGCCCGAAGCGCCGAGGGTTTTCAGTTCGGCTGCGGTCTCACGCGCCTCGTCGAGCGACTTTACGCAATGCACAACCGGATCGTACCCCGCTTTCGCAAGGTCGACGGCGATTACGCGGCCGATGCCGCGGCTCGAACCTGTTACAAGGACTTTCTTCATCCGGCGCTTAATTCCAAAGACGCTCGAGCGCGTAATAGGCACGGGCCTCTGGGGAAAATACATGGACGACGACATCAATATAGTCGACCACGATCCAGCCCGATTCAGGATCGCCCGAAGTGCGATAGCTCTGAACGCCCGCGTTCTTCATTACGGCTTGAGTCTCGGCGATAAGCGCTTTAAGATGAGGAGCGGCGGCGCCTGTAGCGACAACGAAGAAATCGGCGAGCTGGGACTTGCCGCGCATGTCGTATACCTTGACGTCCGTACCTTTACGATCCTTAAGACCCTGTACGATTAAGTTAACTTGTTCTTCTCTCATGATATTGATATTATATCAAATTGTGATATACTATTGCGAAAATCATTTCAGTCTGTGACCTTTTCGGCAATTCCGCTGAAAAGGTGTGACACAAGCTGAGTCTACAGGGAATGAAAAATGAAAAAAATCGCACATAACCACGTTTTTACGTCGGAATCCGTTTCCGAAGGTCATCCCGATAAAGTCGCCGACCAGATATCCGACGCTATCTTGGACGCCTGCATCAAAAAAGATCCCGACGCGCGAGTCGCTTGCGAAACATCCGTCGGGCCGAATGTAGTGATAAATCTCGGCGAAATTACGACCAGGGATTTTGCGACGATTAATGTCGAAAAAATTGCCCGCGATGTAGTTAAAAAGATCGGCTACACGATCCCCGAAGAGAATTTCGCAGCGGCAAATTTCAGCTATTTGAACTACCTCCACGGTCAATCGCCCGACATCGCACAAGGTGTAAACAGAAAGTCCAAGGAAAAACAGGGCGCCGGCGACCAGGGAATGATGTTCGGCTACGCTACGAACGAAACAAAGAGCCTGATGCCCGCTCCGATCGTCTACTCGCACGAGCTTCTTAAAATGTTCGCGCGCCTCAGGAAGAAGGATAAAAAATATTCCTGGCTCAGACCCGATTCAAAGAGTCAGCTTTCGGTAGTATACGAAAACGGCCGTCCCGTGGCGATCGACACTGTCGTCATTTCGCACCAGACTACGGAAGAAGGCGCAACAAAGGCTCATTACGACGAGATTCGTCGTCTCGCCGAAGAATATCTCGCTAAAACGGCTCTTCTTACGCCGAAAACGAAATTCTTCATCAATCCGACAGGCAAATTCGTCGTCGGCGGACCGTGCGGGGACTCCGGTCTTACCGGCCGCAAAATCATCGTCGACACCTACGGCGGAATGGCGGCCCACGGAGGCGGAGCTTTCTCAGGAAAGGATCCCTCGAAGGTCGACCGCTCGGCGGCGTACTACGCGAGATACGCGGCGAAAAACATCGTTGCCGCCGGTCTTGCCGACCGTTGCCAAATTCAGGTCGCCTACGCGATCGGCATCGACAAACCGGTCAGCTTCTGCGTAAAAACCTTTAAGACGAATCACGGCGTTACGAACGCTGAAATCGAGAAAATGCTCGCGAGCGGAAAAATCTTCGACTTCAGGCCCTACGCCCTCATCAAGGAACTCGGACTTAAAAATCCGAAGGGCTGGAAGTACGTCGACACGGCCGCATACGGCCACTTCGGCAACACGAAATTCCCGTGGGAGAAGCTCGACAAGGTTGACGCTCTGAAAAAATGGGCGAAGCGGTAAA
>JAGCJE010000048.1 GCA_017648225.1 Kiritimatiellia bacterium
CAGCCCCCATCAGGGGAACCTCGTTCCCCTGAACCCCTATGCGCGGCCAGATACGTCCGCGCTATTAGCGTTTTCACTAAAAACTACTTTCATACAAAAGTTTTTTCATTTTCCCCCTTGACGCAATACATACTTGTCCCCATTTGCGATACTCTCTTCAGTGCGCGGGGCCGCCGGAGGATTCCGTTTCAGATGTGAAGAAAAATCATGTACGTCGAGGTTCCCGCGATGATGCTGACGAGCGGGTTGCGCCAGAAAAGCTGAAGCGCAACCGTTACCGCTCCGGCCAGATAAGGCCCGAAAGTGCGCCACTCCAAAGACGAGTAGGAATAGACGATTAAAAAAGCGATTATGACAGGCGAAATCAAAACGCCGAGTTTTCCGACCCACGGCGGCAGTTCCCGGGCCTTGCGGGAAAACAACACGAATGGCAGTGATCTGAGCGCGTAGGTAACGCCCCATCCGACCGCAACGAGCGCGAAGAGATATAAAATCCGGTTACTTTCCACGGCCGAAGAACCCCCTCATCTGATCTGTGAAGATAACGAGAAACAGGGCGACCATCGCGAATTCGATGCCTTGGGTCGCCGTCTTTATTCTTTCGGGCGACAGGGCCTTTTCGAGCGCGTAGACGACGAGGCATCCCGAGGTTACGCCGGAAATCCAATATGAGAGGTTTAAGGCAGAAAGATAGGTGCAGTACTTTTCGTAAAGTTTCTGATCTTTTATCGTGCTTGCCGTTTCAAGTGCGTAATTCTCGTCGGTCAGCATGTGGATAAGAAAGAGCTTCTTGAAAAACGACACCGTCCTCCATCTGGAAAGCATTGAAATTCCGTAGAACGCATAGCGGAAGTTTATCATCAGCGTTATCGCCGCGACCGCCGTGAGAGACGCACTCTGGGCGATGAGCGGAACGATCGCGAAACTGAGCGTTCCCGAAACGAAACTCGCCGCGGTGAGAAAACCCCACAGCGGAGAGAAGGGAACGTCGGCCTTAGCTCCCATCAAGACTCCGGCCGCGAACCCCATGGTTGTGTAACCCATCAACACGGGCAGCGAGTCGATGAAGGCGCGTCGGAAAATTTTACCGTTAATGTTCACGGCGGGAAATTATATCAAATGAAGTGCGGCTGTTGAAAGAGTTTAGTAAAAATGAGATAATACTTTCAATTTTTATATAAGGAGTAATAAAAATGAATAAACTTATCTTTTCGCTCGCCATTGCGGCGGTTGCGGCGTTGAATTGCGCGGCAGAATGCGTTAAACCTTCCGGAACGACGTTCGTTAAGGACGCCGTTCAGAAATATGCCGATAGCGGCGAACTGCCCGGCGCGATCAGCATTCTTTACAACAACGGTGTTCAGGAGGTCGCTTGCATCGGCTATTCCGACGTGAGGACGAAGCGCAAGATCACTCTCGACGATGTTTTCATGCAGTGCTCCCAGACCAAGGGATTCTGCGGCGTTACGATCGCGATACTTGTGGAGGAGGGTAAGATCTCTCTCGACGATCCCGTTTCGAAGTATCTGCCCGAGTTCAAGAATCTTTGGATCTGTGAAAAGAAGGGTGATAAGGAGCGTACGCTCAAGAAGGCCGAGAACGTTCTTACGGTGAGGATGGTCATGAACCACACGGGTGGTTTTCCGTTTGAACTTCCTGGTCACCATGCGATGGGCGGATGGTCCCGTCGCATGCCGCTGAGATCTGTTGCCGCGACTGCGGCGGCCCAGCCGATTCTTTTCGAGCCTGGTACGAAGGTTCAGTATTCCAACGTCGGTATCGACATCGGCGCTGCGATTGTCGAAGTTGTCACCGGCAAGCGCTGGGAGGATTTTCTCGACGAGCGCGTTCTTTGCCCGCTCGGCATGACGTCCAGCTCCTTTTGGCCTACGGACAAGCAGCTCGAGACGAAGATCGAGCTTAACACGATCAAGGCGAACGCTCCCGCCGAATGGCGCTATTCGGACGAGGCGATGAACCGTCCCTACAACGACCGCTTCGTCTTTTCGTCGGCGGGCGCGGGACTTTGGACGACGGCGCGCGATCAGCTCAAGTTCTACAAGATGCTCATGAATCTCGGCGTCGGCGACAACGGCGTCAGAATTCTGAAGGAGGAGACGGTAAAGAATCTTCTCGCCGTCTCATCGCGCCCGAAGAACCTCGGAAACTATTCCCTCGGCCTTACCGCTCCTCAAGTCGACAGTGAGGACGCATGGTTCGGGCACGGTGGCGCGTGGGGAACGTCATGTTCCGTAAACTGGCACAAGAAGCAGCTTAAGCTCTGGGTCGTGCAGATATGCGGCAATCCGCGGCCGTGGAATAAGCCTAAGTCGGAGGCCGAGGAGAAGTTCTTCAAAGCGACGATCGACAACAGAGACGCCGACGCTTATACGGGCCGTATGAAATAAGTAGACGCAAAATGCGGTATGTGGTATAATCTCGCTCAAACAAAAGAAAACAAATATTAAAGAAAAGAGCAGAAAGAAATGAAAGCAGAGACAAAGTATGTCTATTTCTTCGGTGCAGGACAGACCGAAGGCAACACCAATATGCGCGAACTTCTCGGCGGCAAGGGCGCCAACCTTGCGGAGATGGCGGGACTGGGGCTTCCCGTTCCCCAGGGCTTCACGATCACGACCGAGGCCTGCACGCGCTACTACGATGACGGCAAGAAGGTCGGAGACGACATCGTCGCGCAGGTGATGGAATATATCGACAAGCTCGAGAAGTCCGCCGGCAAGAAGTTCGGCGACACCAAGAACCCGCTTCTCGTTTCGGTCCGCTCCGGCGCGCGCGCGTCGATGCCGGGCATGATGGATACGATTCTCAACCTCGGTCTTAACGAAGAGGTCGTCGAGTCGCTCGCCGCGCAGACGAAGAACCCGCGCTGGGCGTGGGACTGCTACCGCCGCTTTATCCAGATGTTCTCCGACGTCGTCATGGAGGTCGGCAAGAAGTATTTCGAAAAGCTCATCGACGAGATGAAGGAGCGAAAGGGCGTCAAGCTCGACGTCGAACTTACCGCCGACGATCTCAAGGAACTTGCGGGTCAGTTCAAGGCCGAGTACAAAGCCAAGATCGGCAAGGACTTCCCGTCCGACGCGAAGGAGCAGCTTTTCGAGGCCATCAAGGCCGTGTTCCGCAGCTGGGACAATCCCCGCGCCAACATCTATCGCCGCGACAACGATATCCCCTACAGCTGGGGTACCGCCGTCAACGTCCAGATGATGGCGTTCGGAAACCTTAACGACGAATCCGGCACGGGCGTCGCCTTTACGCGCGATCCCGCGACTGGCGAGAAGAAGCTCATGGGCGAGTTCCTGATGAACGCCCAGGGCGAAGACGTGGTCGCCGGCGTCCGCACCCCGATGCCGATCGCTAAGATGGCCGAGGTTATGCCTGACGTCTTCAAGCAGTTCCAGGATATCTGCAAGAAGCTCGAGGCCCACTACCGCGATATGCAGGATATGGAGTTTACGATCGAGAATAAGAAACTCTTCATGCTCCAGACACGCAACGGCAAGCGCACGGCGAAGGCCGCGCTCAAGATCGCGTGCGATCTCGTCGACGAGGGTATGCGCACCGAGGAAGAGGCCGTTCTCATGATCGACCCCAGGAATCTTGATACGCTTCTTCATCCCCAGTTCGATATCGTCGCTCTTAAGAAGGCTCAGCCGATCGGTCGCGGTCTTGCCGCGTCGCCCGGCGCCGCCTGCGGAAAGATCGTCTTCACCGCCGCAGACGCGAAGGCGTGGAAGAGCCGCGGCGAGAAGGTCGTTCTCGTACGCCTTGAGACCTCTCCCGAGGATATTGAGGGTATGAAGGCCGCCGAGGGTATCTTGACCGTTCGCGGAGGCATGACGTCCCACGCGGCCGTCGTCGCCCGCGGTATGGGCGAGTGTTGCGTTTCGGGTTGCCAGGAAATCATCATGGATGAGGAGAACAAGAAGTTCGTCCTTTCCGGCAAGACCTTTAAGGAGGGCGACTGGCTCTCTATTGATGGCTCGACCGGCAATATCTACGATGGCGTTATCCCGACGGTCGACGCGTCCATCGTCGGCGAGTTCGGTCGCATCATGATGTGGGCCGACAAGTTCCGCAAGCTTAAAGTCCGCACCAACGCCGATACGCCGCGCGACGCCAAGAAGGCCCGCGAACTCGGCGCCGAGGGCATCGGGCTTTGCCGCACAGAGCACATGTTCTTCTCGCAGAGCCGCATCACGCCGTTCCGCGAAATGATCTGCTCCGATACGGTCGAGGAGCGCCGTCTCGCGCTCGCGAAGATTCTCCCTTATCAGCAGGACGACTTCGAGCAGCTCTTCGAGGCGCTTGACGGCCAGCCCGTCACGATCCGTTTCCTCGATCCGCCGCTTCATGAGTTCGTTCCCCACACTGAAGACGAGATCGCGCTTCTCGCGAAGACGATGCATAAGCCCATCAGCCGTATCAAGGACATCATCGACTCGCTCCACGAGTTCAATCCGATGATGGGTCACCGCGGCTGCCGTCTGTGCGTAACCTATCCCGAAATCGCGCGCATGCAGACGAAGGCCATCATCCGCGCGGCGATCGCGGTTCAGCGCCGTCACAAGGGCTGGAACGTGAAGCCCGAGATTATGATTCCTCTCACGGGCGATCTCAAGGAGTTCAAGTTCGTCAAGGACATCGTCGTCCATGTGGCGAACGATGAGATCCAGGCCGCCGAGATCAAGCTCAACTACGAGGTCGGCACGATGATCGAAGTTCCCCGTGCGGCGCTTTGCGCGGGAGAAATCGCCGAGGAGGCCGAGTTCTTCTGCTTCGGTACGAACGATCTTACCCAGATGACGTTCGGATTTTCGCGCGATGACGCGGGCAAGTTCCTCAACTCCTACTACGATCACAAGATCTACGAGAACGATCCGTTCGCGAAGCTCGACCAGGAAGGCGTCGGCAAGCTTATGGAGATGGCGGTCGTCAACGGAAAGGCGACCCGTCCGAAGATCCACTGCGGTATCTGCGGCGAGCATGGAGGAGACCCGACCTCGGTCGAGTTCTGCCACAAGCTCGGTCTCGACTATGTAAGCTGCTCGCCCTACCGCGTGCCGATTGCGCGTCTCGCGGCGGCTCAGGCGGCGCTCAGAAACTGAGTCAGGGAAATTGCCTGAATAAAAAAGGCGGCTCCTAACTGCTTAGCGGCAGGGAGTCGCCTGTTTTTTATCAGAATCCCTGGGGGGTTGCATAAATTTTCGAAATTCGGTAAAATATGCGGCGAACATTCCCACAAAAAGGATAAAAAAATGGCTAATATCAAGGGCGGCCGCGCCGCCAGAAAACGTGATCGTCAGAACGCCAAGGCGAATAAGCGCAATTCTATCGCCAAGGCTAAGCTCCATGATGCCCACAAGAAGCTCTTCAAGGCCGCCGACGCCAACAACAAGGAAGTCGCCGAGAAGAAGTTCAAGGAATTTGTCTCCGGTCTCGACAAGGCCGTGAAAAAAGGTATTATCACTAAGAATACTGCTGACCGCAAGAAATCTCGCGCTCAGCTTAAACTTAACAAGATGGCGAAAGCCGAAGAAAAGTAACAAGGTTACACTATCGGGAATGTGATGGCAGAGGGCATCGGGATAAAACAATATCCGGTGCCCTTTGTATTTTAAAACAAGATTTTAATATAATAAGACGAAAGGAAAACTAAAAATGGCAAAGAAGACTCTGCGCGATGTTGAACTCAACGGCAAGCGCGTTGTAATGCGTGTCGATTTCAACGTCCCCATGGCTAAGGATGGCTCCGGTAAGATTACTGACGATACCCGTATCGTCGCCGCGCTTCCTTCGATTCAGTACGTTCTCGAACAGGGCGGTAGCCTCGTTCTCATGAGCCACCTCGGTCGTCCGAAGGGTGTTAAGCTCGGCGCTGCTCCCAGCGAAGCGAACGCCGCGTTCACGCTTAAGCCTGTCGCCGAAGAGCTCGCTAAGAAGCTCGGTCGTGAGGTTAAGTTCGTTCCTGACTGCATGGCCGCCGACGAAGTCGTAGCCGCTCTTAAGCCGGGCGAAGTCGCTCTTCTCGAGAATACCCGCTTCTACAAGGCTGAAGATGGTAAGGTTAAGAAGGATGACGAGAAGAAGGGTATCCACCTCACCGACGAAGAGTTCGCCGCAAAGAAGGCCGAGCTTAAGGCCGAGCGCGCCGAAATGGCTAAGAAGCTCGCCAGCTACGGCGACATCTACTGCAACGACGCGTTCGGTACGGCTCACCGCGCCCACGCTTCGACGGCTGTCATTGCCGACTATTTGAAGCCCGCAGTTTCTGGCTTCCTCCTCGAGAAGGAAATCAAGTTCCTCGGCGACGCTGTCGAGAATCCTGTTCGTCCTTTCGTCGCTATTCTCGGCGGCGCTAAGGTCTCCGATAAGCTCGCGGTCGTTAAGAGCCTCCTCAACAAGGTTGATACGCTCATCATCGGCGGCGGCATGGCTTACACCTTCAAGAAGGCTCAGGGCCTTAAGATCGGCTCCTCCCTTTGCGAGGACGAGCAGGTCGCTTACTGCGGCGAGATGCTCGAAGCTGCCGCTTCCAAGGGCATCAAGATTCTTCTCCCCGTCGACAACGTCGTCGCCGACAAGTTCCCGGCCGAGAAGGACGCCAGCGACATTCAGCTCCAGACCCTCGAGGGCGATATTCCCGACGGCTGGATGGGTCTCGACGTTGGTCCTAAGTCTGTCGAGCTCTTCGGCGAGGCTGTTAAGGGCGCTAAGACGGTTGTTTGGAACGGTCCTATGGGCTGCTTCGAGTTCGCTCCTCTCTCGAAGGGTACGTACGGCGTTTGTGACGCTGTCGCGACCGTCAAGGCTAACGGCGGCATCTCGATCATCGGCGGCGGCGACTCCGTCAGCGCCGTTAAGAAGAGCGGTAAGGCCGCTGAGATGAGCCACGTTTCTACGGGCGGCGGCGCTTCTCTCGAGTTCCTCGAGGGTAAGGTTCTCCCCGGCGTTGCTGCGCTCGACGAGAAATAATATCGCTTAGGCGATACGCTTAAAGAAGCGAAGGCTAGAGCATTCCTCGGCCTTCGCTTTTTTATTTCCTAATCTCTACTCTTCCGCCAATCACTGACTCCTGATTCCTAATTACTTATTACTCTGCATCGTCTCGTTTGTGTCGCCGCCTGAGTAGTCGGCAGTTTGGGTAGCGTCGTGGGTGACGACGATGGCAGGTAGCCCAAACGCATAGATCGCGGAGGTCTGAGTTTTAGCTCGCGGCGTTTGGAGTGAGCTACAGCCGCTCGCAGTTACGCCGATTGCTCCGCCGAGTAAGAAGGGCAGAGCCGCTTTTAGTATTGCCTTTAAGAGGCCTTTCCAATCGATGTTTAAGAACATAATCTTTTCCTTTCTGTTAGTTAATAGTTGGAGTTTGGAGTTGAGTGGTGGGTGCTTTGCGCTTTCACTTTGCTTGCTTGGTGCTGTGCTTGTATAAATGCGGCCACGGTTAGGGCAACCGTGCTCTCCATTTGATATGGGCGATTACGGCGTCCTTTACCCCTCTCGCCAATCTCTAGATTTGGCTCGGGGGTAAGTCCTGCCGAAATCGCCACATCTAAAATGTTTCCGCTCGGCTACGGCCCAAACCGAGGCCGCGTTTAGCATTTTCGACATCGCTCGTCATCTCGTAAAGCCGCTCTTCACTCGCTCCCGCGTTTAGTTTCGACTCCTCCCGTAACGATCATTGACGATTCGCGTCGCCTAACTTCGTCGCGAAGCTTTGCGGCATTCGCCGCGCCGCTTTTCGCTCCTAGTTATGCTCGCGCCTCGTCACGCTCGTTACGCACCGTCGTCTTACTAAACGCTCAGCTCATTCATCGCTTCTTTACTCAATGCCTCGCTCGTACGCTTTTGGGCGTAAGCGTGCGTTATCCTCCCCAGAGCGTCTCTCGCTTCTCGCTGCAACGTCTAGCCTGTTTGGACGGCTTTAAGAATGTTCTCCGAGGGGTGTTTTTATTGATTTAGCTTAGAAAAATGTGCCAAGAAAGGAAATGTAAGAGCTAATAGAGGGGTAAAATGGTTATGAGGAGCGGGACGGGCTTTAGGCCGTATCGAGTTGAGTGAGGCGAACGAGCGCGGTTCGCAGATAGACGGCGTTAGGCGCGAGCAAGACGAGGAAGGAAGGATTTTCGAGCATCGCGAGAAATCCGACTGACGAAGTATTGCGATGCGAATAGCGCCGAATAGCTGCGGGAGCGAGAGAGACGAACGGGAACGAGATCGGACAAGACCGTCGAGCAATGGAGACGCGCTATTGGAGCTATAAAAAGCGAAGAATGTCAGTTACGCTTCGTATGCTGTAAGCATACTTGCTGCGACGCGACGAACTCCTACAGCATGACAAGTGCGGCGGAGATTGCTGCCGCTAGCCGAGCGGACGCTTTTCAGATGTGGCGATTTGCGCTGGACCGCGACCCGAAGACGTACTTGTGTACGTCGAGTGGTTGCAGGGACGCGCAAATCGCCCATATCAAAAGCTGAGCACGGTTGCAGCAACATCCGCCGCGTTATGTAAAGTCACGGAATGTTTTGTCGGTGAAAATAAAACTGGGGATATTCCAATCATTTTCCACTATGCTAACGGGGAAAGTTTTGATATACTTATACTTAATTGGTTTTGAAACCGCCCGAAAGGGCTAATTAAGGAGTAAAAAACATGGCCAAAACGCCGAAATTCGCGAACGCTAAGGTGTTCGCTTGGGTCGACAAGTGGAACAAGATCTGCACGCCTGACAAGATCGTCGTCGTGACAGGTACGAAGAAAGAGCACAATGATATCTGCGAGATGATGGTCAAGAATGGCCAGTTCATTAAGCTCAACGCTAAGAAGCGCCCTGATTGCTATCTCGCTCGCTCTCACGAGAGTGACGTTGCTCGCGTTGAAGGCCGTACCTTCATCTGCTCCGAGAAGGAGATCAACGCTGGTCCTACGAACCATTGGGTTGACCCCAAGGTCATGAAGCCTCTCATGGAGAAGAGCTACAAGGGCTGCATGAAGGGCCGTACGATGTACGTCATTCCTTTCGCGATGGGCCCCATCGGTAACCCCATCACTCAGTACGGCATCGAGCTTACCGACTCGCCTTACGTCGTTGTCAACATGAACATCATGACCCGCACGGGCGACGCTGTCATTAAGCAGCTCGGTACCGACGGTGAGTTCATTCCCTGCATCCACTCTGTCGGCGCTCCTCTTAAGAAGGGCCAGAAGGATGTCGCTTGGCCCTGCGCTAAGAACATCGACGACAAGTTCATCACCCAGTTCCCCGAAGATCGCGAAATCTGGTCGTTCGGTTCGGGTTACGGCGGCAACGCTCTTCTCGGTAAGAAGTGCTTCGCGCTCCGTATCGCTTCGAAGATGGCTAAGGATCAGGGTTGGATGGCTGAGCACATGCTCATCCTCACGCTCACGAGCCCTGAGAAGAAGCAGTATCACGTCACTGCCGCGTTCCCGTCTGCTTGCGGTAAGACCAACCTCGCGATGATGGAGCCTAAGCTCAAGGGCTGGAAGCTTCAGACCATCGGTGACGATATCGCTTGGATTAAGCCC
>JAGCJE010000049.1 GCA_017648225.1 Kiritimatiellia bacterium
AAAGCCGTCTGCACCCGAAGTCGGGCATTTGTCCGCCTAAGGTGTGGGTGGTGATTGGGATGAAGTCGTAACAAGGTAACCGTTGGGGAACCAGCGGTTGGATCACCTCCTTTCTAAGGAGACATCCTCCTACGCGGTCATAAGACCGACTACGGAGGAGATGGTGAAAGCCTCGCGCAGACATTCTGTTTTCTCGAGTATCGATAAGTAAAAGCGAAAAGCGCGACTCTTAATTGAGACGCGCTTTTTTTGTTTTCTTCACTTACCCCTAACTCCTAACTCCTAACCCCTGCCCCCTAACCCCTGACTCCTGGCCCCTGACTCCTGGCCCCTAACCCCTGGCCCCTAAAAATCAGTTGGCGCTCCTCTTTATCTTGTGTTATAATTAAGATATGAAAATTACATTCTACGGAGCTGCCCAGACGACTACCGGCTCGATGCATCTCGTCGAAGCCAACGGTAAACGCATTTTGCTTGACTGCGGTCTTTATCAAGGCCATCGCAAAGAGGCCTTCGAGAAAAACCGTAATCTCCCGATCGATCCGAAGACGATCGATTATGTAATTCTTTCCCACGCTCATGTCGACCATTCCGGAAACCTGCCGCAGCTTGTGCGCCAGGGCTTTAGGGGACGAGTCTTCGCCAGACAGGCGACGATGGAGCTTTGCGATATTCTTCTTCGCGATTCGTGCTTTCTTCAGAAGCGCGATCTTGAGTACGTCAACAAAAAGCGCAAGCGCGAGGGTAAGAATCTTTTCGAGCCTCTCTACGACGAGAAGGACGTCGATGTCCTGATGCAGCTTTTCATACCCGTTCACATGCATGAGCCGCGCGAAATCGCACGCGGGCTCACGCTTGAATTTTTCAACGCGGGTCATATTCTGGGTTCGGCTCTCGTTCAGCTTGATATTCGTTCCGATCACGGACGCAATCACCGTCTTCTTTTCACGGGCGATCTCGGTCAGCCGAACCAGCCGATTCTGCGCAAATTCGAATATCCCTCGGGTGCCGATATTCTTCTTATCGAATCGACTTATGCCGACAGGTTTCATCCGAGCGCGGACGATGTCGAACTTAAGCTCGAGAGACTTTTGAAATATATAGACCGCCGGAATTCCAAGCTGATCATACCTGCGTTTTCCGTCGGCCGCACTCAGCAGATCATCTGGTATCTTAACCGTCTTCTCGCCCGCGGGAAGGTTCCCCGCGAGGTGAAGCTCTACATCGACTCGCCTCTTTCCCAGAAGGCGACGAAGATTTACGCGAGCCATCGCGAGGTCTACAACGAAGAGGCCAGGCGCATGATCGCCGAGGGTAAGGATCCTCTCGTTTTTCCAGGTATGACGTTCGTCGGAACGCCGGAAGAGTCAATGGCTCTCAATACCGCGCCAGGGCCGATGATCATCATTGCGGCGAGCGGCATGTGCGAAGGCGGGCGGATAGTCCATCACCTTAAAAACGCAGTTCAAGATCCCGACAACGTGATTTTGATTGTCGGCTTCCAGGCGGAGAACACGCTCGGTCGCCGTATCGTCGAAGAGCGCAATCCGATCAAGATTCTCGGCGAAGAGCTCGAACTCAAGGCCAAGGTCGAGGTGATTAACGCTCTTTCGGCCCACGCCGACAGAGCGGGTCTTACCGACTGGCTCGATGAAATCAAGGATAACGTCCGCCATGCGTTCGCTGTTCACGGCGAGCCGGAGAAGGTTTCCGCCATGGAGCA
>JAGCJE010000050.1 GCA_017648225.1 Kiritimatiellia bacterium
CATGAAGCGGAGCACGCGCGGCCGGATGGCGCCGAAATAATGGTCGTCGAGCTGCTGGTGCTTCGCGGGCGCCGCGCCGTAGACCGTGCGGCCCGTCTGCAGAAGATCGGGACGGCGGCTGTAAAAACGCTTGTCGACGAGAAAATACTCCTGCTCGGCGCCGAGCGTGACCGAAACATGGGCCTTCGGGCGCTTGAACTTCTTCATAAGACGCTCGGCCGCACGGGAGAGAGCCTGAATGGAACGAAGAAGCGGCGTCTTCATGTCGAGCGCGGCGCCCGTGTAGGCGCAGAACGCCGTCGGAATGCAGAGCGTCGCTCCGTTGCCGTGGCGCTTGATGAACGCGGGCGAAGTAGGATCCCACGCCGTGTAGCCGCGCGCCTCGAACGTCGATCTCAGGCCGCCGGAGGGAAAACTACTCGCGTCGGTTTCGCCGCCGATGAGATTCTTGCCGGAAAATTTATTGACCGCCTGAGCGGGACCCGTCGGCTCGAGAAACGCGTCGTGCTTCTCGGCCGTTCCGCCGGTCATAGGCTGGAACCAGTGCGTGAAATGTGTCGCTCCGTTTTCGAGCGCCCAGTTCTTCATCCCCTCGGCGACCGCATCGGCGATCGACGGATCGAGAGGCTTACCCTCGCGCATCGTCGCGATAAGTTTATCTGCGACGGCTTTGGACATGTGCTTGCGGATCGCCTTTCCGTAAAAGACGTCCGCTCCGTAATCTTTCAGACTCGTATCTATCATATAATCTCGATTGAATCAGCGCTTGTTGCGAAAATACCTTGAAAGGGAAAAAGCTGTTAAACAGAGAAACAAAAAGAAAATCCATCCGCAAAAGGCGATGATCGAATAACAGTTGAAGATCGTTAAATTATTATAATCATACTGCCCTTTTGAAGTAATGAAATTTGAAAGCGGACCGAGCATAAACGGAAACGCTCCGGCGAAGACAATTATCAGGGAGACGTTCCATATTTTTGTGCAGATGTTGTAAAACGGCATATGTTTCCTGCGTATCTGCCACTTTGTGGGTGAAAGATAATCAGGGCACGGAACAACACCTCTCTTGCGCTCCCACATTTTAGGTCCGTGCGCCTTACGGTACTCGATTTCATAAAGAAAGGCCAAATACGCGAAAAAACGCTTCTCGTCAACGCCCGAAGACGCCGCGAGCTCCTTGGCCTTCGCATGAGGGATATCAAGATAATAAGACATCGGCTCTTCGGTATTCATGGCCATATCGATGTCTTTGAGAAGTTCGACATTGTCAACCCCGACCCGCTCGGTTATTTCTGCCGCCAATTCCTGAAAATCGGACATCCCCATAGCTTTGGGTCGGGTCAATTTGGTTTCTGACATTATGAACTCCTTAACTGTAAATTCTCCGTCGGCATTCCGTTTTTCGAGCGCGAAACGCCGCAGCGCGCTAATTGAGATCGGGCGTAAGGCGACATACCACTATACCGACGACCGTCACCTCAAAAAGCATCTTGTACAGTATACACCATCCGCCGCCGAATTTCAACGCCATTCAGAACCTGGCCATACCCTTAGCCATTTATTTTTATTCATCCTGTACAGTCCTTTGAAGTTCTGTGTTCATAAACTCTAATACATCTCGACCCAGTACGAGTCTGGCATGTTCGGCGTATGCCCTGCGAGGATCGTTTAAGTATGCTTCCAAAGTACGCTTCGCAAGACCGTTAAAATCGCCTATCCTATAAAGTGCGCGCGCAAGAGAAAGTTCCTTCAGGCAGTATGAGCGCTCACCGTCCGGAACAGCGGCGGCTCCGCGGCAAAGCTCCTTCTTTTTCGACTTGAAATTATATATGCTGTAATCTGCGATAGCCGGCGCACCGTTTTTCTCCCATGAGAAATAATTACCTGAAATTCCAGGCAATGAAAGTTTTGACGCTAATAGCGGCGCATACTTCTTATCGCCTATCGCTTCAAAGTACATCGCGATTGCGCGGATATGAGAATATTCGCTCTTCGAGTCGATTTTCGCGGCAAGTTTAGCAACGTCCTCGGCAGCCCCCGAAGCCTTAGACTTCGCCAAGGCGATAATGTAGCTGTCAATCCAGCTCACAGGACGTCCGAACTGGCCCATGCCGCGATACTCCCAACCTTTATCCCACGCTTCTACGCGTATTGCAGCGGCAAGAGTTTTTTCTCCCGCACTTGATCCAAGCATCCCGAGAACATGGGCGTAGATGAGTTTAGCCGTTTCATCTTCTGTCGCCTTGTACGCTTTTTCCATCAACGGAACAGATCTTGTCGGATCTGAAAAAACTGCCGCGAGCGATTTATAATTATCGGCTACATCCTTAACCGCCGATAACATTTTTTCATCGGAAAGCGGGAGATTATCCTTCGCGTCGAGTACCCACGAAGGAAGAACATTCTTTCTGATCAAAGCTCGCTGCAAATTCTTTATATCGATATCCTTAAGCGCTTTACCTTCGCGAAGCGCGTGCTCACAAGCCTTGGCCGCCACCCAGCCTTGATTTTGGACATCGGGAATCATGCGCAATATCGGCATCGCATCACGGCTCGCGCTCAAGCCAAGCCCGATAACGGCGAGGTTGTCGGTCTCGCGCGGCAGTATCGCACGATAGGGTAAATTCACCTGCAAAGGATCATGCTCTGTCGACACAATAAGAAACTGCGGATCGACCGTCTGCCCGTGCGTATCGAAATTCGAACGCGTAATGCAGACGATATCGGGATACGTGCGGTTCAGCATAACATCCTGCGGCGTCACACGGTACAAGCCAACAAGGCGACGACGCTCGCGCGAGTCGACAACCTGAGCCTGATCCCAGTTCACCGGAGAATCTTCATAGCTGTTGCGCCCACGAAGCGATAAATACCAAAGATCTTCCGCATCGCAGTCATTGATGAACGCCCAGTCAAGATTGAGATAACTATGCCCGAGGCGCTTACGCATAAACGCCGCGCCCTGCAATGAAAGCTCATCGGACGAAATATGCTCCGTCTTCTCGCCCGCAGCGAACGCGACATCGCTGTTACCCGTCGCGTCAACGACCGTTTTTACCGGGACGATCGCGGGCGCACCGTCGGCGAGCATAACCTTAAGCGCGGTTATAACGCGCCCTTCCTTGACGACACCGTATACAAAAGAGCCGTAAACCGTCGTCGCCCTTCTCGAACGCGAACGGAAGAAATTCTCCTTCGTCTGAGAATAAATAAGGCCCATCTTCTTTACCGCCTCGTCAAGCTCCGCCGTAAAACCGACGCGATTACCGTACCAGTAGCTGCCGATCAACCCCTCCGTCGTCAATCCGCCGGAACGATACGAATATTCAAAGCCGATTGTCTTTACTTTAGCGCGAGAAAGAGCCACGAGCGCACTTGCGCCGCCAGTACCGAGGCCTGCGACCGCAGAGTCGTATAATTCTATAACCTCGCTTTGAGGAGGATCTAAACGCGATGCGTTGGATGTTGCATTACGAGCGTATTGTGATGCAAGGCGACCTGCTTCTTCCGGTTTAAGTTTGCCGAGCGGACCGCATGTAAAAACGCCTTTCGCGTCTTTAATCAATTTATCGGGCGCATCAACGAGACACGTCTCCGCGCTTTCAATTTGCTTAAAAGTCCATGTTTTATCACGAGCCAACTGCTCCATTTTGGCGTAAGAGAGAGCCGAACCGTCATTCATCTTAAGCTTTATCGAGCATTCCCAAAGCTTACCTTCGATTTCTTTTACCTTGGGATCGATAACAGGCTTACCGATTTTATGAACACCGGTTACGCCGATAAGTTTAACCTCCATCCCTTTCGCTTTAGGCGTATCCCCGGAAACGACACGCCTACGAACAGTATATTCACCCGCGGGAAAAGCCGCAAATTCTCCGCCCGCGCGCTTGGAAGCATAGGCACGTTCTGTCGCGTCAATAACACACTTTGCAGCGATAAAGCGCTCTCCTGAGCGGCTTACCGTAACGACTCCCGCGACACCGCCTTCTGTATTACGAATGATATCCTTAACATAAACCCATGTTCTGAACGGGATTTTAGCATCAAGGAGTTTCTTATCGAGCGACTTTCTAATCGAAAGAGGAGTTTGAAGGGAGCCATCCTCTTTTTCAATAATAAGCTTGCCCGCCGTATCCGATCCGAGAGCCGGGCGAGACTCCAAAAGAATCACATCTGCACCCGCCTTTTTTGCGGCGAGAGCCGCCTCAACGCCCGCATCGGTACCGCCGATTACAACAACGTCAGCTGATGTAAGCGGAGCGGCAAAAAGAGATGAGGCGACGAGTGCCGAAAAAAAACATGTCAAAACGCTTACATATATTTTTTTCATCTTATTTTCCTTTGCGGGTATTATAGCATTTTTACCCGTTGTTCACGAAGTTGCCGACTGTGAAAGGAAAGCACAAGTTATTGCAAATTCCTGTCAGCTTTTATCGTCGCCGGTCAACGTTTTTTCCGGCGGCCGCGCCGGGACGGTAGAACATAAGCATCGCATCCGTCGTCTTGAAAAGAAGATCTCCGAGCTTCATATACCCTGAAACGCGACTCCTATCGCCGCGGTCGCACCCGTTGGGATAAACGACGTGAAACTCGCCTTCGTTCTCGCCTATTCCGTCGATAATCGCAATATCTAGCGGCCATATTACCGACAGATCGTCTCTCATCGGATCATTCTCTCTTACAATCATGACGGGTTGTGATTTAGAAATCCACTCACGAATCTTTCCGGCCTGGGCGAGCAACTCCGCCTCGGTTTTGCACGAAACGAAAACTTCCTCCGGATTCGGGATTTTAAGCGCCTTCGCGCACTTCTCGACCCACGCGGCGTTTTCACCGTATTTCGGCGCTTTTGCGCCGCGCCTTGAGTCCGACGATCCGTAACGGCCTGAGCTCTTGGCCTTGGATTTCGCATTAAACTCTTCTTCAGTCTTGAAAAGACCTTGCGACAATCCCGCGTCCTTCAAGAGCGCTTCTACCGTCGTACGAAGTTTCTCAACCTCAGCCAATCTGAACGAAGGCCGCGTTTCGGAGGGATTGGAATGAACGCGCGTCATATCTATCGAACCAAGATTCTGATTTGTCTGGCGCGAGCCGGAGCGCTTTACCTGAGGCGCAGTACCGGGCAGAACGCGATAATAATTGGCGATCGCCATAAAGGCCAAGAGCGGATTGGAGGAAACGAAAAATCCCTCCCTTTCGCCGAAATACCAGCGCTCGTAATACCAGTTTGCGAAAAGTCTGTCCGACGGGAGAAAGAGCGGAACTCTCTTGGGCGCGGCCGAGGCGGGCGGCAATGTAATCGAAAGCTCGTTCTCGCCGTACCTGACGCCCTTCGCGCTTTTTGCGTAAGAGCGTACGTAATACGTCGCACCTGGTTTAAGATCGATTATTCTGGCGTCGTAACGGTCGCGGTGATACAAACGGAAGAGCGAGCCCGTCTTTTCTGTCGGGTTCTTTCTAAGTCCGTAACAAAAGCCGTATTCCGTCATAAGCGGCTCACCGCGATAGCGAACGTTCATTTCGGCTCTAAAGGACGTAGGCGTTGCAGAATCAAGTGCCGTCAACTTCGTCTGAGGAAGAAGCGAATAATTAAGTTCAGCAGCCGTAGCCTTAACCTTCGGCATCGCAAGCTTGAAAGTGCATGTATCGTTTTCATTGAAACGGATGTCGGTTATCTCGATTCCTGCTGGGAGGAGATTCGGAAGAGCGGCTATCGGGTCGCTTTCGTGATCGAACCGGTCGCCGGGTCCGAAATAAGCGTTGCCGTTATTGAGCCCTTTGCGATCCGTGTCACCCTTTCGGTACGTATAGCAGAGATCGGGCGGTCCCATCATAGGCGAAGTCATAGTCACGTTTATAACATGGATTAAAAGCCCGTTCGCGGAAGAGCTGCCGACCGGTGGTTTTTCATCCTTGGCGTATTCGATGCAGAAAATATAATTGGGATGGCTAGAAGGAACGAAAATTCCAAGCGGCGCAAGACCTTCGCCACCTGTCATCGGGAATCTCGTCGAGCGCGGACTTAAAGTGTACTCTCCCGGCGCGGCGATTTTCGGATATGCGGCGGCGGGGAGAAAAGCGTTGTAGATATATCGGCAATACGCCATACCGGTAGGACCGTACGACCAGTTAAGACACGGAACACCTTCAACGCCATCATGCTCCTCGCTCGCATGATAAAAATCGGGAGCGCCCAAAAGATGGCCGATTTCGTGAACGAGAGTTCCGCCGCTGGCGGGATAATCGACCTGAGGGAGCGAATTGGGCCACAAGGGATCAGCCCAAAGGACCTTCGGCTCGTATATCTCAAGCCTGTCTATCTTACCTCTTGCAAGTTCGTCCGGCGTCGGCTTAGGTGGATAATACGGCCTTAAAAGTCTCTCGCGCAGCTCGGAATCATTCTTCAGGCTCTTGCAGTAGACAAAACACGTATACGCGCCTTTTTTGGAAAGACGCCCTTTTCGCATGACGAATTTAAGCGCATCCTCCCTAAGCTGTTTCGCCCGCTCGTCACCGCCGCTTTTATACCCGATGAGATTGTTGCGTACATTATAGCGGCAATAATAGCCTAACGGCTTAGGCGCGACATATACGGCAGGATACACGTCGAGAACCGGCCATGTTATGCCCTGGGAATAATCTTTGTAATAATCCGCGATCGTCGTCGAACCGCCGAGCGAGTTCAATGAGTTTCTTACTTCCTGCGGATCGGGCGTTTCACAGTCGGGAAATGTTATCACGACGAGATCGACCTTAAACTCTCCCTTCTGGACGGGAACCGTTCTTACGGGCTTGAACGTCGCGCTCGTCGTGCGCGTAACGGACGACGCCGTAAACTCGCCCGAAAGCGCGCGGTCGGAACCAGTGGGTTTTTCGCGCGAAGGCGATCTGCCGCGCGAGCCGTAAGAGCGCGAAGCTTGGGCGGACTGAAAGACCGCAGCCAAAGCGATGAGTAACGTTAAAACAACTTTGGTCGCGGCTTTCATTCAAGCCCTCCTTTATCTGTCTTTTTTTATCTTCAACGTCTTAAGCGTAAGCCCCGTAAGATCACGCCCCTTCTCTCTGATGACAAACGACGCGAGAAGAGCGACGAGAATGCACGCGACAAGCCCGAGCCCGCCAAGGAGAAACGGATGGAACTTCAAACCGAAAACGTTACAGTTAAGAAGGTCGCAGCTGAAGCAGACTAGGTAATTGGCGACTAGACCGAGAACCGCCGCGACGCCTTTGACGCGCGGCATGAATACACCCATGAAGAACAGCCCCGTAAGGCCGGCCGTCAACATCGCGATATACTTGTTGAAATTGTCGAAAAGCGCGCTAGACTCCATCCGCGAAAGCGCGAGCGCGGCGAAAATGCCGAGAAATCCGATAACGTAGGTCGAAATCTGACCGCAGCGGATCTGGGCCTTTCCGGAAATACCAGGCCTGAAGCGCTTGATGTAATCGGTAACGATAGCGGTCGAGGCCGACGAGAGATTCGCGGATAGCGTCGAAATCGTCGCGGCGAAAACGGCTGCAATAACGAGACCTGCGAGCCACGGCGGCATTTCGGTCGCCATAAAGATCGGAAGAATCGAATCGCCCTTCGGCATCGTTACGTCCATCGCCTCAGGGCGCGAACGGTAGAACGCGAAAAGAGCCATGCCGATACCGTAGAAAACGACCTGGGCGAAAACGCTCATGCAGCCGTTAAACCACAATGAGCGCTTGGTAGCGTTTTCGTCGGGAGTCGCGATATAGCGCTGGATGACGCACTGATCGGAGGTGTAGCTCGAGAGGTTGGAAATAAGACCCTGGACCGCGACAACCCAGAAGACGGGCTCTGAAAGGATAAAACTGAAGTCCCACATCGTATTCTTGCCCGAGGCGTCGGCTATATTCCAGAACGTGGAGAAGTGGGCGCCCTCCGGACCGGTCTTCATAATAAGAAGAACGAGAACTGAAACTGCGCCGCCCATGAGAACGATGCCCTGGACGAAGTCGGACCAGATTACAGCCTCGAGCCCGCCGAGAGAACAGTAGATCATCGTTAAAATTCCGCATATCAGAATGCACGCGTCGATCGAAATTCCCGTAACGGCGTTGAGCGCGATCGCGGGAAGAAGCGTAACGACGGCGACGCGGCAGATCATAAACACGATGAACGCCGCCGAGCCGAAAAGCCGTACGCCGAGATTGAAGCGCTTTTCAAGATATTCGTACGCCGACGTGATGCCGAGACGGCAGAAGAACGGCAGATAGTAATAGATTGCAACGGGCGCCATGCCGATAATAAAGAACGCCATAATGAAATAACGCCAATCCTGGAGATACGCCTGGGTCGGGATCGCTATAAACGTGATCGACGAAAGCATCGTCGCGAAAATCGACATACCGGCGACATACCACGGGATCTTATTGCCGCCGCGGAAGTAATCGTTCTCGTCCTTCTTCTTAAGGATGAAAAAGCAGGCCATGCCGACCATCAAAAGCGCGTAGAAGCCGACGACGGCCCACGCCATCGCGCCGAACTTGCCGGTCTTTTTAAAACTCGCGACAGAAGCGGCATCCGTGCGCAAAGCGGGCGCAATTTCGCCTCCGACGATAAGAAGCTTATAATCTTTAGGCGTTTTTCCTGGCAAAAGTCCGGCCGAAGCGCCGCAACGGGGACTGTCCCCTTCCGCGAGGACACCGTATTCGCACCACGCGTCGGTTACGCAGTTGTAGGCGAGAATCTTACGCTGCCAACCGAGTTTTACGGGATCGGTTTCTTTAGAGCCGTTGATCGCACGGTCGATCCACCCCTTTTCGCCGAAGCCGCCGAACATCAGAATATGCTGATGTCCGCTCGGTAAAAACGCAGCGCCGATCGTCGTCGTGTTTTCAGGGAGGCTTGCGAGCGTGCGCCACTTATTCGACGAAAGAACAAGCGCATAACCGTCATGAAGAGGCTCTTTCGTTTTAACGTCGTATCCGCCGTAAACGACGAGAACCTTCTCCTTCTGATCGCCGTTCTGAATGGCGGCAACCATTTGCGAACGGGACGGTCCGGGGATCGTAGCGGCGCAGCTCCAGCCTCGGTCGAGATTGTCGAGATCGATGAGATAAACCTTTTTGGAAGCAACGACATAAACCTTATTACCGTCAGATGCGGCAGCGCCCATCACGACAGGTTCGGGAAGTTCGGGAAGTTCGATTACTGAATCCTCGGCGGAAAGAATGAACGCTTTTTTAAATTCTACGGTACCGTCAGTTCCGCCCGCGCAGAAAACACCCTTTTTAGTGCTACATGAGACACCCTCGGCCACTTTATACGGAATAGGGCCCATAACCCATTTGCCATCTTTGACACGAACGGCTTTATTATCAAGATATACCTTCTTACCGTCCTTGAAATCGCTGCCTCCGGCCACGAGGAATGAACCGTCAGGCAGGAAGCCGTGGAAGGAGCGCGCGGCTTTAAACGGCGCCGTCTCGCCCGGCTTCCAATCGAAAGCGACGGGAGACGCTAAAAGCGAAGACGCGCTAAAAAAGGAAAAAACAAATAAAAGAACATGTTTTCTAAGACCGAACATTACCGATTCCTTCCATTAGACTGAACGCAGAATTACGCCCTTAAGATAAAGTCCCTCAGGGAACGAGACGAGAACGGGATGATCCGCCGCTTGGCGCGTGCGCGAGACGATCTGGAAATCGCGCCCGGCATCTTCGGCAGCCTCCATCAGAATCTTGTCAAACAGATCGCCTGTCATCGCGCCCGAACACGAAAACGTCGCGAGGTAACCGCCCGGACGCAAACGCTTCATCGCAAGAAGATTGATATCCTTGTATCCACGCGCCGCCTTCATAACCTGAGACTTCGATTCCGCGAACTTCGGCGGATCGAGCACGATTAAGTCGAACGTCTTATTCTCATCGCGGCAGAAGCGCAGGAACTTAAAGACGTCAGCCTCGACAAAGTCGGTGTTGATGTGGCAAAGCCCCAGAAGTTCGGCGTTCTTCTTCGCAAGCGCGAGCGCATCTCCGGAAATATCGACCTGAGTCACCTTCTCCGCGCCGTTCGCGCGCGCGAATACGCCGAAGCCGCCCGTGTACGAGAAGCAGTTCAAAACTTCACAGTTAGTAGCGAGCGCGCCGACGGCCGCGCGCGCTTCGCGCTGATCGAGATAAAAGCCCGTTTTATGGCCCCTTCGGACGTCGACGAGAAACTTGCAATCGCCTTCCTTTATTTCGATCTGCTCCGGCGGCTCTTCTCCCTTCAAAACGGCGAACGAGCCGACCATAAGGCCTTCCTTGGCGCGGACGTCGACATCAAGTCTCTCGCTGACGCCCATACAGCCGGGCGCGGCCGTCATAACGGCATCGGCGATCAGATCTTTATATCTGTCGGCGAAAGCCGAAGTCATCTGACATACCGCCCAACCGGCATAAAAGTCGACGACTACGCCCGGCAGAAGATCGGATTCGGCGTTGATGAGACGGACGGCGTCGGTATATCCGCCGACAAAGAAATCAGAACGCCTCGCGACCGCCGCGAAAACGCGATCGCGCACGAGGGACGCGATTTCAACGGGTCTATGCCCGAAGATAAGCATTCTGACGCGGATCTGAGAGGCGGGAGAATACGCGCCGAAGCCGAGCGTCGCGCCGCCTGCTGAAACGACCTCGACTATATCGCCTGCCTCAACCCCTTCGTCCGCCGATTCGATCGCGCCTGAAAAAATCCAGGGATGGCGACGGATCAAAGAACGCTCACGCCCTTTTTTCAAAACAACTTTCGCCATACCCTGAATCCTTTTTTATCGGACGCGCTTAATCGCGTCGAATTTGCAAACCTGGGAACACTGCGTGCAGCCGGCGCACTGGTTGGCGTCGACGACCATCTGGAACGCGCCGGGACGAAGCTCCTTGCCGCGAGTCATCGCGGGGCAGCCCATCTTGAAGCACGCGCCGCACGCCTTGCACTTCTCGGAATCAACCTCGACGAGACCAGCCTTCGTGAGTTTCGCCGCGATACGGCAGGGAGCATAGGCGATGACGAGCGCCGCCTCGTCGCCGTCCATCGCGTCGATAAGAACGCGCTCGAGCTCGGCGAGATCTTCGGCGGGGACGGTAACAACCTTCTTGTAACCCATCGACTTCGCGATCTCGGCGATTTGGAAACGGGAGCTGCGTCACCCGCCAGCGTCTTACAGCTGCCCGGGTTCTCCTGATGGCCGGTCATGCCGGTGATGCGGTTATCGAGAACGATCGTGGTAACGGGAGTGTTGTTGTAAAGCGCGCTCAAAATACCGGTCATTCCAGAATGGAAGAAGGTGGAGTCGCCGAGCACGGCGGCGACGCGGCCCTTGTAGCCGGCCTTCTTCATGCCAGCGGCATTACCGATAGATGCACCCATACAAATCGTCGTATCCATCGCATTGAGCGGAGGAAACGCGCCGAGGGTGTAGCAACCGATGTCGCCCGTGACCGTCGCTTTAAGCTTGTTCAGAACATAGAATACGCCGCGATGGCCGCATCCCGCGCAAAGTACGGGCGGACGGGTCGGGAGCGTCGTGTCGACGGAGGCGACCTTCGCCTCGGGAACGTCGCCGAGAAGCTCATGGCGAAGATTCTGAAGTCTGTCGGCGTTAAGTTCAAGCATATTAAGCTCGGTCTTGTGCTCGACGACCTTGATGCCCATCGCGCGAATCTGATCTTCGAGGAAGGGATCGAGCTCTTCAACGACGAGAAGCTTCTCGACGGAAGATGCGAAATCGGTAATGAGTTTTTTAGGAAGCGGATTCGTCCAGCCGAGTTTAAGGATCGAAAACTCGGGAAAAATCTCCTTTACGTACTGATACGCGACGGCGCTCGTAACGATACCGAGATCTTTGCGGCCGTGAACTATTTTATTAAGAGCGCTTTCGCAGGACGCGGCGGACATCGCGGCCGTACGCTCCTGAGCAGCGAGGCGGTGGCCGCGCGCGAACATAGGAACTGGAATCGTCTTCTTAATGTTCTTGACGTAAGGAATCTGAGGATGAGGCTTGGGGTTAAAGTCACCGAGCTCGACGAGCGAAGAGGAATGGCTCGTGCGCGTCGTAAGACGAATAATTACGGGAACTTCGAACTTCTCGGAAATTTCGAACGCCTCGAGAACCATGTCGTAGGCCTCCTGGCTGTCGGCCGGCTCGAGAAGCGCCGCACGCGCGAACTTCGCGAGATTGCGGTTGTCCTGCTCGTTCTGGGAAGAGTGAAGACCCGGATCGTCGGCGGAAATGATAACCATACCGCCCGTCGCGCCCACGTACGTGAACGTCATCAGAGGATCCATCGCGACGTTGAGACCGACGTGCTTCATCGCGGTAAGCGAGCGGAAGCCGGCCATCGAAGCGCCGATCGCCGTCTCCATGGCGACTTTTTCGTTTACCGCCCATTCGCATCGGACGGTATCTTTAAACTTGGCGACATTCTCGAGAATCTCGGTCGAGGGAGTACCCGGATAGGCGGACGCGACAATACAGCCGGCCTGTGCGGCGGCGTGGGCTACAGCTTCGTTAGCGCTTAAAAACTTTTTCATATTCTTTCTGACTGAGTTATGGATAAAATCATATTATACCAAAAAAGGACGGATAGCGGATTGCAAATCGGAAGCGGAATATCCCCGCCTTTTCCATTCGCTTTTATTAATTCTATTCTTTTTATCGCTATCATCTCTGTTATCCCTTCTATCACTCAAATCCCTTCTATCTCTTTGCCCCTTACTCCCGCCGCTTGATCGCCTCTATCGTACTTGTCCTCCGTAGCGCGCAGCACGAAGGAGGATCATCTCTCTGCGGCATCGCCATAGTCTCTACTCCACCATTTCTATTCAACCGATGGGAGCCCTCTCGCCTCCTCCGCCAATGTGCACCTTTATCTTGTCTTTCCCGTTGGCATATCCGCTTCTTGATTTCAATTTCTGCTCGCAGACTTCTTTAGTTCTTTCATTTCATGACACTCAATATAATGACATACATAAGAATCTACGATGCATTTACTTGCACAATCTTTGAGACATCAAGCATTAAGTGATACAAAACAATTTTTGATCTATCGGACGTGACATGTTTGGATCTATACACATGTGGAAAACCTGGAATTGCATTACGCAAGTGACACAAAGCGCCACTAGATGAAACCACAACCGAATCACCTTTATCATTCGTAATTGCCCTTCCCAATAAGTTATTGATGCTTTTAACATTCTTTTTAATATTCATTTTGGAAACAACAAAACCAAACATACCATTGCAACTTAATCGGCATGAATAATAATTTGATTCAAAACGATAAATCCCATTTGCTACATATTTTGCATTCAACCCATAGACAGACTCTGGTTGGATATTATTTAAGCGTTTACATTCAATAATATAATATGCATCTCTACCCCTAAATCCCTTTCCAGCAGGCATTACTCGTATATCAATACGACCGTCGCCTTCTGGGACCTCCTTATCAAACAAATAGTTCTCGCATCCCATCGAATCAAGAAAGTTCTGATTGCCCAAATACCTAGAAAAGATGACATCCCTTATTTTATTTTCATTATCAACAATTTTGATTCCATCGACCAAAAGGCGTTTGTATGCGCAATAACAAATATTCAATATGTATTTAAATTCTTCATCATAAAATTGTTTGTTCCATAAGAATTCTCGCGCGTTCAAAGGAAAATGAACTTCATTGTCCATGTGTAGCCCCCTCTCGCAAAATAGCATCCGCAAATTCTTCGGCATCCAAATAGGCTATAGCCCTATGCCATAATCTGCGCTCGTTGGGTTTGAAAAGATAAAAACCATTTCTATCAAAACCACGAACATCTTTTTGTATAAATAATCGACGCGTTATTCGATTAGAAGTGACCTTTATTAGAAATGACATAAGCGAAATTTGTTTTCGATCTTCTAACACCCAACGAAACCAAGCAGAAGACGCTTGTTTACTGACAACTTTAAATCTGAATCCCAATATTTTATCAGAATACCACCCTTCAACAATAAAATGTTTCCCCATTCGCTCAAATGTTGGTGCAAATCTGTCATAAAATACTTTAACGTATTCCTGCAACATTGCATCATCACATGGTACACATCTCATCAAAGCACCAAACTCCTTTGTGCGCATGGCAATTGGTATGGACACATTAACAGCATAATCAATCAAAGATAAATCACGTACCGAACAGTTACATGCTTTTGCAATGATATTATCAATCTTCAAATATTGAGCTTTAATCGCTGATTCTAGATTTGAATCCTCAAGAACCACACTACTTTTCTTCTGGACTAAGTCCTCCAAGCGCTCAACCACCTTAACAAGTTTATTACTACAGTAAGGAACCGACCATTTTTCTTCATCATGCGTTTGCTCTCTCTCGATACCCGAGGAACTAAACGTTAATAAATTGTAATACGCAAACAACGAAGAATTCAATAGCCCTTCGATATTTTTTAGAATCTGTAATCCTGATTCATCTGATGCTCTAATAGAGGTCAAAGAACTCTTATATATGGCATCGTCATAATTTATTGCAGCCACCGCACGCAAATCATTCGGAGTACCTTCTCTCACTGACAGATAAGGAGCACGATACCACGAATCATTTTGTGGAACATACCCAACACATCCGACCTTCCATTGATCAGTTGCTTTTGCAGAATAGCGACAGACATTATCCGTCTTTAGATAAGCTAGACCTACAAGATGTTTAACATTTATCCGACGAGCCCCATCGGATGATTTTATTCCCTGCCCTACATTTAGCCCATTTCTCTCATTATGTATGACAGCACCAATCGTCTTAAAAGCCTGCAATCTTTTTATAAACACAAAATCAAGATAAGATCCATATACAAGCACCTTCCACAACCAATCATTTTCCAAAAGACTCCCTTGTTCAACCATCTGAACATCACGACGTGAAAGGGCAAATATCTTAAATATAGAAAAAAAACGACTCGGCTTTAGTGCTATATGTGTTATTCTATGCGTATTCGTTTCACATCCATTTGAATCCCTAAAAAACAAGATGCATGCTGGCGCAATGGCGCTATCATTAGATACATTGAAAATCTCTCTGCGAACGGGAGCCATCTCAAACACTTGCTCAATAAGGGCGTGATTCAAAAAATATTTTCTGAAGGCTCTCGCTTTACGATTGTAAAGATTTTTACTTGTAACAATCAATGCGCACACAGTATCTTTTGAGGCAAAATCAAGACTTCTAATCACAAAAGCCTGTGATATTTCTTTATTAGTGACAACATTATTGTCGCCTATTTTTTTGGAAATATACCTCTCAGTCACTTCATATCCAACGCCTCCACCGCGTTTCCATGGTGGATTCCCTATGATGCAGTCAAATGGTACAATCTTCGATTTATGCTCAAGATTTGTAATTGCCTCATTTTCACAATCAAAAGCGTTTGCGCAAATCAAATTTCTGCCATATATTCTTGGGAATTTAAACTTTTCAATATCTGCCGGCGATTGATAATCAAGTAATGTAAGATATATAGAAAAGATTGCTACATGAACAGCACTCTTATCTTTATCAACCCCAAATATATTATTTATAACAATTTTAACCAATTCCTCCTTGAACTGCTTATTAGTTCTTTGAATTTTGCTTACATGTATATATTTCTCAATCATCTTGCGAAGCGACTCCACAAGGAAAATTCCAGAGCCACATGCAGGATCAAGAATACGACAATTCCAATCCTCACGTTTGTCTAAGAATTCAGAAACGGTTTCATTAACAATGTAGTCAACAAGGAATGTTGGTGTATAGTATGCACCATTCTTAGCCTGATTTTCCTTGCCTATAAACTTCTCATAAACATTACTTATGAATTCAATAGGCAATACTGAAAAATCAAACATATCAAACAAAAATGGCTGCTTAGCTTTAATATCGCTTTTCAACATACCAATAAGAAGTTGAAACATTTCATCACTGAAAGACTGTATTCGCTCTTTATCCAATGGAAAAACCTCACCATCAAAACCAATATCTTTATCTTGCAAATATGATATGAAATTGCAAAACTCTACTTTATCATTCAAAATATCGCACAAATCATCATTAGTTAAACACTTGTGTGTCCCACGGAAAAGTAATCGTACCTTACGGTCAATCAAATACCGAATAAAAATTATTTTTCCAACAATAGCATTTGCGACTTCTTGCTTTAGGCTATACTTATCGCACAATTCTTTCAGCACCAATTCAATATTACTCAATAATAGCCTATCAACACGATCTTCTTTCCTCAGTTTCGTTTCATATGCTTGCCAGGCGTGACCTGATACCAATTTGAAATATGTAAAATCATCTAATGACGTTTCTCCCCCCAGCCGCTCAAGCACCTTCTCCTTCTTCAATAGTTTAAAACCATTATAAACAGACACTTGTGCTTTATCTACTACAATGACAATCGCACATTCATTAAAATTCCAAATTGCCTTATGAAGTTCTTTGAGATCTTTAGGATTCTCATAAAAGATAATCAATGGCTTATCGTCAAAACAAAAGAGAGCATCAAAACTCTTCAGTGCTTCATTATTCTCTAGCAATCGTACTACCCGACTGGGAAAATTGACTTTATCCTGCCAATTGTCACTCCGTCGAATAAGGCAATCCTTATTCGACAAATCAAGTTTCTCGTACACTTCTAGGATGGTCATTTAAAATCTCCTAATTATTTAACCATTACACAGTTCGACGAATAATTATATTTGAGACTCAACGCTTTTTTTGATGGCGGGAGGCGTCGAGGGTGCGGGTGGCTTTGGTGACATATGTGGCTTCCGGTTTGGTAAGTTTGAAGAGCGTGCAAAGCTGCTTGTTGACATCGTCATTGAAATCAAGCAGACCATCAGCAGTCTTCCATTCGTGAAACCTAGGCACTTCCTTTGCAAGTGTGGTTAACGCTTCTTCAGTCTTCAAGAACAGGAAGCTAACTATATCCGACTGGCAGAACTTAAAGACGGTCTCAGCATTCATTTTCAAAGCCTTTATTTATTAACACCCCAAAAGACTTCTTAAGCTAGGTGGTCTCTTTCAAAATTTTATAACCCCCTACGCTTCTTTGCCTGCTCAATCAAATCAACGATCAAAGGTTTTTGCGTCTCCGAAGGGTATTTAGAAAATTTTATTTGCAGATTATTCCACTTATTATTGTATTCTACATCTAATCCTACAGATTCCAATTCCTGAATCATTTCATCATCACGCTCCACATGAAAGCGCATCATTACAAATGATTTTCTAACTTTGAATATGCAAAAGTTAACAGCGACATCATTTTTAGTCAACCCAATATAATGCTTATTATAGTTGGATTCAACAGATGGTTCAACTTCTTTTACAATCGAAATCAACTCGTCCGCCAATTTAAGAAACGGTGCAGTACTTTTCTTTTCCCAATAGGCACGATTGACTGGCTCTGCAACTTCCGTTTCATCGGGAAGCCCCAACTGAACCTTGTCAAAAATCTTAGTGAAATGAAGAGCTATATCATTACCAACCTTAAACGCCTCCAACTTCAATACTATCAATGGAATTTGACCGTTAAAAAGACTCAATACATTCAGAAATCTACTTGTTACGCCTTCCGCCACCAAAACAGCGACATGATCATATTGAGGATACCTCTTTCGCTCAAGATCCCAATATTCAATAGTTCTAATGATATGCGATTCATCGGTATCACCCAATTGAATTTCGCATTCATATCGCGTAGGAGAATCCGAATCAGCATCTTCCAGCAGAAGATCCAAACGACCTCCACTTGAAACTATTTTTTCTCTCGTTCGTAAATGCAACTCACCTAAACCCAATATCGCAGGATTCTCCGCGATTTGAGCTTGTAGCCATTTCTCGTTGAGCGTTTGATTATTTTTAAGATTGATTGACTCAAGCGTTACAGTTTTCATAGGACTCCCTTCTTAAACATTAAAGTATTATACTTTATTTTACCTCAACCTTGAAAAATTGTTCATATTTTATTCCCTCTCTACATCCGCTCCATGATTGCCGGGATGAAGATTGCATCCATCTTGAAGACGGCGCAGTAAGATTTTGTTGACGGAGAGTCATCACTTATCCCCTTTCGAAGTTCTGCGTGATACGGACTTCTTTTTCGATTCTGGCGGCGGCAGGGCGCGGAGTGCCATAGCCTCTTCGATTGCGGCACGTTCGCGCATAAGTTCCATTTGGAGCTCTTCGACCGTCGGCAGATTAAGATGGTACTTAACTGCAAAAAGGTTGCGCTCGTGTTCGTTGAGGGTGTACCGTATGACTGCTTCGTCCCTGTCAGAGCCGAGAACGATTCCTATCGGCGGATTGTCGCCGGGATTCATCATTTCGCGTTCGTAGTAATGCTTGTATAACTGCATCTGCCCGATGTCCTGCGGCGTCACCTTTCCCACCTTTAGGTCAATCAAGACAAAGCACCTAGCAATGAAGTTGTAGAACAGGAGGTCGCAATGATAAGTCTCGCTCCCGATCTGTATGGGACACTGCTCACGCACAAGCGCAAAACCACGCCCCAACTCCAGCATGAACTTGCTAAGGTGTTTGACAAGCCCGCGCTGCAGATCCGCCTCATTGTACTCCGCTGGAGAAATACCGGCAAACTCCAGAATTGCAGGACTACGGACGATGTCCCGTGCCTCCACCTTCCCTCGCTTAACAAGTTTTCCCGCAGAAGACAAATCGACATGATTAGCAATCAGTCGCTGATAGAACTGCGTCTCAATC
>JAGCJE010000051.1 GCA_017648225.1 Kiritimatiellia bacterium
ATCTGCTGAAGAACGTTCTTCACGACCTTCGGTTCGCCGCCCTGGCAGGCGCACTTCTTGTCGGTGTAGTCGCCGATCTGAAGATCCGTACAGTCGGCGGTAAGACCGCAGCCGAGAGCCGACGCGACGGCGGGCGCGAGATCGCGGCCCATGTGGGTCGCGCCGAAAATCACGATCTGAGGCTGACATTCCTTGATAAGTTCGACGAAAGCGTGGCGGTAAGCCTTGCCGCGAAAGACCTTAAGCTCAGAGTCCTCAACGAGATGGACCTTATCGGCGCCCGCTTCAAAAAGATCCTTAGCGAGACCTTCTACATTATCGCCCATAAGAACGGCCGCAAGCTTAACGCCGAGAGTGTCAGCGAGTTCACGACCCTTGCCGAGAAGTTCACGCGGAACATCGCTCAGCTTGCCGTCTTCCTGTTCGGCAAAAACCCAAACTTCGCCGCGATTCAAATTTTCTGACATAATCTTAAATCTCCTTATCCGATAGAATTAACCGATCGTATGGTCGGCGACGAGTTCCGCGACGAGCCCGGCGACGCCCTCGTCCGTAGGAGGCACTTCCTTATAGTCGCCGCCCGCGAGAACGACGGAAACGATCTTCGCGACGTTCGTGGGGCTTCCCGCGAAACCGCAGCGCTCGGGAACAGCTCCGATATCGTCGCAGGAGAGCTGGCCGATCACGGATGCGCCCTCGCCCGCGGCTTCGGCCTCGGCGACGCCCTTAAGTTCGGCGTTCTTGTACTTCATGACGCGGCGGACATTGAAAGGTCTCAGTTCGCCGGCCTTCTCGGTAACGGTAAAGAGCGCGGGGAGCTTAACCTTGTCGGTCTCGACTCCGGTGCCGATATCGCGCGTGACGACTGCGAAGTCTCCGTCCATATCGATCTTCTCGAGATACGTAACGGCGGCGTAATCGAGCTTCTCCGCGATCTGGGGTCCCGTCTGGGCGGTATCGCCGTCGATAGCCTGACGGCCGCAGAATACGAGATCGGGCTTAAAGCGCTTAACGGCGCATGAAAGGATATAGCTCGTCGCGAGAGTGTCGGAACCTGCGGCCTTGCGGTCGGTAACGAGATACGCCTTGTCGGCGCCGCACATAAGAGCCTCGCGAAGAATCTCACACGCTGCGGGAAGGCCCATGGCGATCGCCGTAACGGTACCGCCATAACGCTCCTTCACCGAAAGAGCCGCCTCAAGAGCATTACGGTCCTCGGGGTTGAAAATAGCCGGAAGCGCGGCGCGGTTGATCGTACCATCGGCCTTCATGGCCTCGCCGGTCACTTTTTTCGTGTCAGGAACCTGCTTGATGCAGACTACGCAGTTATAGCCGCCTTCGCGGCATTTATTATTCTCTTTCATACTGTGCATTATACCAAATTTTATATGCTATTTTCAATCGCGGCCAACTCAGCGAAGGAGGCGATTTTAACGGTACATTCGGCGCCTTTAAGAATGCCGATGCCGAATTCGCAAAAGGCGCTCTTAACTCCAGCGTTATTTGCGCATTCAATATCCGTCCAGTTATCACCAACCATCCAATCGTCGGGAGTAAGCGTATGGCCCATCTTTTCGGCGCACATCTTTAATGGAAGAGCGCTCGGCTTCATTTCGGGGCAGTCTCCGCCCGCCACTATCGCAGAGCCGAAGAACTTCTTTATACCCAGATGTTCCAGAACAGCGTGTGTAGCGAAAGCGGGCTTAGCGGTATTTACGCCTAAAAGCCAGCCGCGTTCAGCGAGCGTCTCGAGCGTCTCCATGACGCCCGGATAGAGCGTCACGAGCTGGGTCGCATGCTCGCCGTAATGCGACATGAAGATGCGCCAGAGATCGTCAATCTCTCCGGCGCGCTCGGGGATTGCGTTGGCGAGCAGGTGACGCGCGCCAAGGCCGATATGGATTATAATTTCTTCTTCAGGCCTCTCGGCGAGACCTAAATCACGCCGGGTGTGATTGACGGTCGCGCACAGATCCGCTTTGGTATCCGCGAGCGTACCGTCAAGATCGAAGAATACAGCTTTCGCCATTGTCGCCTCAGCGGCCGACGGCCTTGCGGTAACGGGCGATAAGCTGATTCGTAGAGGCGTCGTGCTTCATCGAGGGCTTCTTCGCCGTCAAATCGCTGAGAACGCCCTTCGCGAGAACCTTGCCGAGCTGGACGCCCCACTGATCGTAGCTGTAGACGTTCCAGATTACGCCCTG
>JAGCJE010000003.1 GCA_017648225.1 Kiritimatiellia bacterium
GGTGCGCCGCAAGCTGGCGGCCCTTAGAACGTTTTACCGTTATCTCCAGCGCGAGGGCGAGGTCGTCGACAATCCCTTTTCCACGCTTAAAGGCCCCAGAAAGGTCAAAACCCTTCCGAAGGTTCTTTCAATCGGAGACATTCAGAAATTCCTGGACGCTCCGCTTAAAAAATTTTCAGACGGCAGGCTCGGCGAGTTCGCGGCGTTGCGCGATACGGCTGTCTTTGAATTCCTCTATTCCACAGGGTGCCGTATCAGCGAGGCCATTTCAGTAAAATGGGGCGATATTGATTTTTCGCGCGGTACTCTTATCGTCACCGGCAAGGGGTCTAAAGAAAGGCTGGTCATTCTCGGATCGAAAGCCCTCGCGGCGCTTTTGAGGCTTAAAGACCATCTCTCGGCGACGGGCGGCGCGCTCGTACTAGGAGATTCCCATATTTTTCTCAGTGACAGGCTTGAAAAAGCTTCGGCGCGCTTTATCGAAAGGCGCATGAAAACGTATCTCAGGGAAGCGGGCCTTCCGGAAGATCTTTCGCCGCATAAGTTACGTCACAGTTTCGCGACCCATCTTCTCGACGCGGGGGCCGATTTAAGAAGCGTTCAGGAGATGCTCGGTCACGCATCTCTTTCGACGACTCAGATATATACCCACGTCTCGGTCGAGCGCCTTAAAGACGAATACGCGAAAGCCCATCCGCGCTCGGGAGGGCGGTGATGTTTTTGAAGTTCGACAAGGCCAGCGTGTTCGCTGCGGCGCCGTTCGCAATCTGGATGGCGCTGATGTTCTCATTGCCTTCTTCATCGGCCTGGGCGTATGCGTCGCGTACGCTCGCCGCAACCGTCGCCCTTGTCGCGGCGGCGGTATATTTCCTGCGGACGAATAGTCTCGATACGCATTTCCCGGCGGCTGAAAAGGGTACGCTCGGCGTAAAGATTCTCTGGGGTCTTCTCGTAGGAGTAATTGTGACATTCCTTTGGATTGCGCCGGAATATTGTTCTTTTTACCGTGAATGGTGTATATTGGGAGAGGTTCCTTCGCCGACTGAGGTCCAGCATTCCCCTTATGATCCCGCAGTCTGCGGATGGCCGCTTACTGTTTTGCGGCTGATAGGCAGCGCTTTTGTCATTGCGCCTGCCGAGGAGCTGTTTTTCCGCGCGTATCTGTATCGCAGGCTTCAGAGCGAAGAGTGGCGCTCCGTGGACAGGAGGCGGATCGACTGGTCGGCGTTTTTGTGGACGACGGGTTTATTCGCCGTCGAGCACAACCGTATCATCGCAGCGGTTATGGCCGGCGTCTTTTACCTGTTCGTTTACCGTCGCCACGGGCTCTTCGCCGCAGTTCTTGCTCATGTGGTCACGAATCTGCTTCTCGCGCTGTTTGTTCTTTATTCGGGTGCCTGGTCGTTCTGGTGAGGTCTCAGGTTTGTTGCTCCCTAAAAACTATGGTATAATGTGTCGTAAATTGAGATAATTCAACCGTGAAATCGCAAAAATTAAAAAAGATAAAAAGAGCTGTACGCCGTCCCTTCGAATGGCTGGGGATAGGTATCGGCATTCTTGTCTTTTCAAATCTGCCGCGCAGATGGATGCTGAGGCTTTGTGATTTTATATCGGCCGTGATGTACAGGTTCGATCGCGCGGGGCGGCGATTGTCGCTGGCGAACCTACGTGTGATAAAGGGAACGCTCAAGCCCGAGGGAATCGTGCGCCCCGTCGCGAAGTATGATCCGACTCCGGCTGAAGAAAAGATAATCCGCCGATCTTACCGCAATATGGCCCGTACGGTCGGGCACGCGTTCTGGACCTGTCGCAACGCCATTAAGCGCGTCAAGGCGGCCGGCGAGATGTCCGAAGCGGGTAGGAGGTTCCTTGCAGAGAACAATCCCGCGGTGACGGTTTCGGGGCATATCGGATGCTGGGAGATACTTTCTCAGCTGGCGCTACTCGAGGGACATAAGATGATGTCCGTCGCCAAGGATATCGGCACGGGCGGGATGACGAATCTTCTTATGAAGTCGCGTATGTCGATCGGCCAGGAAATTGTTCACGCTGACGGCGCGTTCCGGCCGCTTATGCAGGGGATCAAGAACGGCAAATCGCTCGGGCTTCTGGTCGATCAGCTTGTTAAAACGAAAGACGGCGGAATATGGGTAAGGTTCTTCGGCCGTCCGATTCCCGTTTCGGCGGCGCCCGCTTTTTTCAGCGCAAAGGGTAAGGCTCCTATCGTTGTTGCCTGGTCGCGACCCTTGAAGGATGGGCGTTACCGTTGTGAAGTCGTGGCATCTTATAAATGTGAAGAAGCGCGTAATATCAGAGCGATGACTGAGCGCTGCATCAGGGATCTGGAGCGTATCATACGTCGCCATCCGTCTGCGTGGGTGCTCAATTACCGCTATTTCCGCAAATGGCCCACCGAAAAGGAAATGGCCGACATCTCGAATAACGGGTAGAAAGTTGAAAGTAAATGGCTGTACAATATAAAAAAGAGTTTTTCGATAAAACGTATACGGTCCGCGAAGCGTACGGTCGCGTTTGGAAGTATGCCAGACGCTATAAATTCCGCCTTATTGTGGGCGTCTTCTGTGGAATGCTCACAGCAGGAACTCTCGTCCCGTTTTTTCAGATAGTCCAGCCGACGCTGCAGCACGTGGAGAGTCACGACGCGGAAATCACAAAGGAATCCGATACAGGCCCGGGAAAAGGCGTAAAGCCTTCTGATGCCGCAGAAAACGCGACAGAAAAAACCGAGCGCAAGCCGTCCAACAAGTTTGAAAAGCAGATAGCGAAAAATTCCAAGCTTCCTTCCTGGTATCCAAAGCTGGAGAAATTCGCCTCGAAACTCGGGATTGAGCTTCAGAACGAAAAAGGAGGAATGGGCGGAGCGCTTCTCTTGATTGTATGTATCGTCGTTCCGTTGGTGGCGCTTATGCGTTTGCTGCTGATGTATCTCAACCATTACTGTCTCAGCTGGGCGGGCGCGCATGCCGTCGCCGATCTGCGACAGGATCTTCTAGAGCATGTTCAAAAGCAGAATCTCCAGTTTTTCGGGCGCGTGGATGTCGGGCAGCTGATGACGCGCATTTCCGGCGATCCGCAGCAGATTCAGACGATTCTTTCGACGATACTTTCAGAAGTCGCGATGGCGCCGTTCGAGATTTTCGTCGCGATCGGCTTTATCGTGTGGTTTGCGATTGCCAACGAAATGATGGCGACATTGCTTCTCATTCTGATCGGGTTTCCACTTTTCGTTCTGCCTATTCAGATGATCGGTAAGCGCGTCAAAAAATGGGCCCGTCGCGCAATGGAGCGCGGGTCGATGATCGGCGCGAAGATTCACGAGATTCTGACGTGCATCAAGGTCGTTAAAAGTTACAACACCGAGGAGTTCGAGAATAAACGCTATGCCGAGACCAAC
>JAGCJE010000052.1 GCA_017648225.1 Kiritimatiellia bacterium
ATCCACAAATCTGCACATATTACGCCATTGCCTTTTATCGGCAATAAATGGTATAATAATTGAAAGTTCGCAAGAACGCTTTTAAGCGTTAAGATTCGCGGGACTGTAGCTCAACTGGACAGAGCGACGGTTTCCTAAACCGTAGGTTGGGAGTTCGATTCTCCCCAGTCCCACCACTTTTCACACGAAACCGCCGATCAGCGCTCGTTCGCCCCTTTGTAGCGGAACTTTCCCTTTTTTTCGCTCTTCTGCCCGCGCGCTCTTCTTTCTTCTTCGCTGACGAGTTTCACTTCGCTCTTAGTATTGCGGATGAGAACAGATTTCGTATAACCGGCGCGGGCGAGATAATTGCGCTGAAAAACCCACATCGCGCGCTCATCGCGGTAATCCTCGTCGACAAGAAGATGGATCGTGGCGTTCTTTGGGATCCGGTGCTTCTCCATGAGTTCCATCGCTTTCTTGGGAGTTACGTACTTATCGCGGAACATGAGCCCGTTGTTGGTAAAGCGGATAAGAGGATTTCTGTAACTGAACGAAATCGTCTCGTCGCTCGTCATGCATCCGCTCATAAACAACGCAAAAAGCGCAAGCACGGAAAAATAAAAACAGCGCTTCATTTCAAGCCCCTTTCCTGTCAGGCGCGCGAGGCGAGAATCGCGGCGACTCTCTCAGCGTCTTCGGGTGTATCGACGCCGACTCCTTCGTCATCGGTTCTCACGACCGCAATCTTAGCGCCCATCCACAAGGCTCGAAGCTGCTCGAGCTTCTCGGTCATCTCGAGCGCGCACGGTTTCTCGGCGATATAACGGCGCAGAAACTCGCCGCGGTAGGCGTAAATGCCGAGATGGCGGACGTAAAGACCGCTCGCGATATCGCTTTCACTGTCGCGATCGCACGGAATCGGGGCACGGGAGAAATACAACGCCCCGTCATCGCGGTCGAGAACGACCTTGACGACCGATTTCGCCGCGAGATCGGCGGCCGACTTGATCGGAGTTACAGCCGTCGCCATTGACCAGCGCGGATCGTTCTTAAGTTTAGAGACGAGCTCGTCGATAAGCTTGGGATCAATAAGCGGCTCATCGCCCTGGATGTTGACGAGAATATCATCATCAGAGAAATCGCCTGCCGCGCACGCGATGCGGTCCGTTCCGCTCGGAAGTTCCGACGGCGTCATAACCGCCTTACCGCCGTAAGACTCGACAGCCTCGACGATTCGCTCATCGTCGGTCGCGACAAGAACGTCGTCGAGCGTCGAGGACTTCTTGACAGCCTCGACGACCCATGCGACGAGGGGCTTACCCGCCAATATCGCTAGCGGCTTACCGGGAAAACGACTCGACCCGAATCTACTCGGGATTATTCCTAGGACTTTCATTTTCGACAATCTCCACTTTTTGGAAGAACATTTTTCTTAAAATCGAAAGGCGCCTCTCCTGACGCTCGAGCGCCCACATCGCGAAATGCCACTTCTTGTCGAAACCATAGACGGCGGGAAGATCGGGCTTAAAAGCCTCGAACTTGTCGCGCATCACGGATAGCTGCCACACCATCGCGTGAGTGCGGTATTCAAAGCCGTCCATAAACCGCTCGGCGACCTCATTCATTGAAACCTTGTGGCGGCGCTGATAATCCTTCAGCGCATGGGCATAGTGGGCCAGATAGAAATTGAAAAGCCGCGACAGATTCTCATCGTCGTAATCAAGCGACGGCCAGCCGAGACTGCCGCGAATGGAGCAAAGAGAAACTTTTTTCGGGACGATGCGCGCAAGCATGATATCATACTCGAATTCGTAAATCTCCTTGCCGATGCCGTAAAGGGGCGAATTCGTGTCGGGATCATAC
>JAGCJE010000053.1 GCA_017648225.1 Kiritimatiellia bacterium
AACTACACATTTTGGATTAAGCACTGGCGCAATGAAGATATGCATACTGCGCTTGAGTTTCTCCTTCGTAACCCCAATACCGAATGCGTAAATTATACGCTTATTGATCGCATTGCTGATATGTGGACCGATAAGGACGCTCCTGGTCGTAAGTTCCGCTCTGGTCAGCCCCAAGGTTGGGTTTGGTCTAAGGTTACCGTCGGTATCGAGTATCCTGGTAAGTATATCGTTAATTTAAGCCGTAATACTCGCTATGTTCAGCGCGGTATGGATATTGGTAATAATATCTTCGCCGTTGCTGAGTGCTGGGCGACCAACGATCCTATGGCTGATCCTTCGAAGGGTAAGATTAAGGAGTCTGATGTTGAGTTTAAGGCTGTCGTTCCTAAAGGCTTTAAGGCGGCTACTCACCATAAGCCTCACGTAATGCTTAACTCATCAATCGAAGATCCTACTAAGCGCCCGCCGAACCAGTTCATGGAGTGCTACAGCTGGTTTATGGATCCTGTCCGCTACCTAAAGTACGGCGCGACCGACGGTCTTTGGTGCGGCACTTACGAAGATCCTAAGACGGGTTGGAAGATCGGTAACCTCAATGCGTTCGAGTCGGGCTCCGTTCATTATGGTGCGTCGTTCCGCGGTAACGTAGATTCGTCGGGCGCTAACGAGAAGCTTCTCGCTAAGAAGTATCCTTTCGATCCTAAAAAGCCTATCGGTCCTGGTAACGAGCCTATCGGTCGCGCTCAGCGCTCTGACGGTACTTGGGCTGGATTTTCAGATTCCTTCCAGGAATTCCTTGATATGTGCTACGAGACTAATAAGGTCAGAATCGCTAAGCTCCTTAAGGAACACCCTGGCGCTGATAAGATTTGGGCCTGGTGGACGGCTTGGGAACAGTGCGGTATGTACGACTACGGTCCTACGAGCTGTGAGGGCTTCCGTAAGTATCTTAAGAATCTCTATGGTACGATCGAAGGTCTCAATAAGGAGTGGAGAACTGAGTATAAGTCTTTCGAAGAAGTTAAGCCTTCTTATTGGAAGAACATCTACGGTAAGGAGCGTTTCACGAATCCTATTGAGTGGCATCGCGCTGTAGCCAACTTCATTGACTTCCGCGACTTCTGCTCTAAGGCTTATGCTACGCGCATTTACCAGAAGACCCGCGCTTATCGTGAGATGGATCCTAAGCGCACTCACATTACCTCTAACCTCTCTGCTAATAACCTCTCGTCGGTTATGTGGATGCACTGGCGTCCGTTGAACTTCGAAGATACCTGCCAGATTACCCAGAAGGGTTCTGACATGATCGGTTACGATAACTACGGTACCGACGACCTTTACGGCGCGACGTGGGAGCTTTACTATGCTTTCGGCGATGGTAAGCTCCGCCCGATGATTCGCGAAGGCGCGATTCATGGCGCCTCACCTGAGCTCCAGTCTCGCTCTCAGTGGCATAATATCGCTAAGGGTATGCCTGGTCAGGCTTGCTTCTGCGTACAAGAGGCGAACGTCGGCGAGCTTTCTAAGTTCGGTATGACCGATATGTTCAATGGTGCTACTCCCCGTCCGAAGATTGCCGCGTTTTCTGATAACATGCGCGCCATCTATCAGATGGAGTATCTCATTTCCGAGACCGAGCGCCGCCGCGCGGTTAAGCCGATCGCGATTTACTACTCGGCTGTAAGCCACCTCATGACCGAGAAGCCTTACGCCTCGATCTTCGACTGCGGTCCTGATAACTTCTTCCGCGTTTACGAGCTCTTCCACGCTAACGGATACGACGTAACGTTCGTCACCGATCGTCAGATCCGCGAGGGCGGCGATTGGCTCAAGAGCCTTCAGGCTATCGTCTTTGTTGATGCTAACTACATCCCCAGCGATGTCCAGAAGAAGGTTGTCGATTGGGTCGTCAATGACGGCGGCTCGATTCTCGCTGACGCTCAGTCCGGTTCGCTCGACGGCCACGGCTATCCGACCGACTACTTCACCAAGTTCCTCGGTATTCAGCCCGTCCAGAAGAAGAAAGTCGACGAGAACGCCGCTGAGAAGCTATCGTTCGGTTACTCCGCTTATGCGTTCGACGTGATCGATCGCGATGAGCTCTATAAGACTTCCTGCGAAATCAAGGACGCCCCTGGCTCCGATCACCCGATTTCCAAGAAGCTCGTTAAGACGATGGTTTCGGCCATGGGTTACAACGAAGTTAAGAACATCAAGGGTACTCAGGTTCTTCAGGAGAATAACGGCCGTCCTTACATGACCGTTCGTGAAGAGGGTAAGGGTAAGGTCTCTTATTTCGCTGGTTACCTCGGTACGATGTACGGCGCTGGATGCACACGCTTCGAGTGGACCGATACCCACTCCGACAACTCGCCTTACCGCATCGTAGATGCTTGGGCTGAGTGGGTAGGTGCCGAGAAGATTTGCGAAACCGACATTAAGGACGATCGCAAGTACGCTCTGCGCTTCGAGTCACCCCTCGTAGATAAGAAGGGTAACGCGATGCTCGGTATGGTCTCTCAGCTCCGCGGCGAAATGGATTCCTTCCGCGTTAAGTATAAAATGCCTAAGGAGTTCAAGGCTCCCAAAATGGTCCTCGCTACGCGCAACTCCACGCGCGAAATCGTAAAGGTTCCGTTCCATTACGATGAGAAGACGCGTGAACTTACGCTCCGCATGCCCGGCTTCCGC
>JAGCJE010000054.1 GCA_017648225.1 Kiritimatiellia bacterium
ACGCCCAGAGAACCGAGGGGACGAGATAGGCCAGCGACTTGCCAACGCCCGTACCCGCCTCAATCATAAGATGCTCGCGCGCATTGTACGCCTCGGCGACAGACTTCAGCATATCAAGCTGGCCGGGACGCTCCTCATACCCACGCATCGAGCCGAGCGTTCCGCCGATCATAAGATGGCCGGCGGCCTTTTCCGGATCTATACGAGAAGAATCCTCATGAGTCGGCAGATGACGGGAAGACCCGCCGTCCTTGAACTCGGGGAAAATATCAGCCCAGGCAGGATTGTCTATAAACGCGGCCGGAGTCATCTATCAAGCTATGCGCAAACGCTCGGCGAGCGCTTTAAGCTCATACATGTCACCCTTAGAGCTTTCGAAACTGATTTCGTTCATTCCGTAACGCGGAACTATATGGAAATGAATATGCTTGACGGTCTGACCAGCGGCTTCGCCGTTATTCTGGAGAATATTGAAGCCGTCGGCGTTAAGAGTCGCTTTGATGTGAGAAGCGACCTTCTTGACGCGCTTGACAAGTTCGGCGAGCGTTTCACAAGGCGTATCGAGAAGCCCTTCGGAATGAGCTTTCGGGATTACGAGTGTATGCCCTTTCGAAAACGGATTTATATCGAGATATGCCAGGCACATCTCGTCTTCGTAAATTTTGAAAGAAGGAATCTCGCCCTCGGCGATAGCGCAAAAAATACAATTATTTTTCATATTCCTATTATATCATTTAAAGTTCAGTCCGCCAAAGTCGTCTGCAGCAGGCGGCGGACCGAGCCGGGGCCTTTAAGCAATTCAAGAAAATACTTTTCGATCTTCTCAAAAAGGACGGTGCCGGTAAGGTCGACGCCGAAAACGGACGCGTTCGCGAAAATCGGTTTAAGCTGGCCCGAGTAGCTCGCGGGATCGTTCCAGACGATACCCTGAAGCTTAGACTGCATTTCATCCTTGAGCGGATCGGGGCTTACCTCGATCGCCTCACCCGCGTCGTTCACGGCGAGCAAATAGCGCATCCAGCCCGCGAGAGCTAGCGGAATCGAAACAAGTCCGTTGAGGTCCTTGCCTGAAGCGATATAGCTTTTTATCGTCTCGCCGAAACGTATACCGACTTTCTGGGAAGTGTCGGTCGCGATACGGCGCGGATCGTCGGGCATGAACCTGTTGGGCAGACGCTCTTCAACGACCTCGTCGATAAACGACTTCGGCGAGAGAATTCCGGGATCTGTGACGACGGGGAGCCCCTCGACATAACCTAAGCGCCTTACGAGACGGACGATATCCGGATCCTCCATCTCCTTGCAGATAAGCGTATATCCCAGAAGGCAACCGTAGACAGACATCGCCGTATGAAGAGGATTGAGACACGTCGTAACCTTCATGCGCTCGGTCTTATTTACAGTCTCTCGGTCGGTGAGATAAACGCCCGCCTTTTCAAGCGCTGGACGTCCGTTCGGAAAGCGGTCTTCCACGACGAGATACTCGGGGCGCTCGGCATTCACGAACGGCGCGATGAACGTGGACTTGGAGGTGACGACACCTTCCATCTCCTCAAACCCGTCGCGCTCGAGGGATTCGCGGACGGCGGGATGGGGGCGGGGCGTAATCTTGTCGATCATCGTCCACGGGAAGGAAACGCGGCTTTCGTCGGAGATGTAATCGATAAAAGCGTCGGAAACAAATCCGTTGTCCCGCCATGCGGTCGCGACTGCAAGAACCGCAGTCATAAGTTTTTCGCCGTTATGCGAGCAGTTGTCCATCGAAACGAC
>JAGCJE010000055.1 GCA_017648225.1 Kiritimatiellia bacterium
GATAAATTTCAACAAAAGGTATACAATGGCCATAGTTTTAGGACTTCCAAAGGGCAGCTTGCAGGAATCGACCTTCGCGCTTTTCAAGCGCGCAGGGTTCAACGTTTCATGCTCAAGCCGCAGTTATATTCCGTCGATCGACGACGAAGAGATCAAGTGCCGACTCTTGAGACCCCAGGAGATGAGCCGTTATGTCGAGCTCGGTCTTCTTGACGCGGGTATCTGCGGTTTTGACTGGGTCTACGAAAACGGCAGCGACGTCGAAGAGATTTGCGAGCTCAACTATTCCAAGGCGACCTCGAATCCCGTCCGTTGGGTTCTCGCCGTTCCGAACGATTCGAAGATCAAGTCCGTCAAGGATTTGAACGGCAAGCGTATTTCCACCGAGGCCGTCGGCCTCGTCAAGCGCTATCTCAAGAAGAACGGCGTCAAGGCCGACGTCGAGTTCAGCTGGGGCGCGACCGAGGTCAAGGCTCCCGAGCTCGTCGACGCGATCGTCGATCTTACCGAGACCGGCAGTTCGCTCCGCGCCAACAATCTCCGCATCGTCGATACGATTCTTACCTCGACGACCCGCTTCATCGCCAATAAGGCGAGCTGGAAGAACAAGGCCAAGCGCGCCAAGCTCGAGCAGCTCAAGATGCTTTTGACGGGTGCTCTCGAGGCCCAGCGCCGCGTGCTTCTCAAGTGCAACGCCCCCGCGAAGTCTCTCGACAAGATCGTCAAGGTTCTTCCCGCGCTTCATGCTCCGACGGTAAACAAGCTCAACGACGAGAAATGGTTCGCCGTCGAGTCCGTCGTCGAGGAGAAGAAGGTCCGCGATCTTATCCCCGCGCTTACCAAGGCCGGTGCGACGGGCATCATCGAGATTCCTCTCAATAAAATCATTTACTGATTCAAATCTGCCACAAATCACAAATAAGGAGTAACCATGGGTTCTATCAAGAAGAAAAGGCGCAAAAAAATGTCGAAGCATAAATACGACAAGCGTACGAAGGCTCAGCGCCATAAAAACAAGTAAGTTAAAAAGTCCGGTTCGAATGAACCGGGCTTTTTGCTCTGTCGTTTAAATGAGTATGAACAGAATTTCAGAATGGTTTGTCAAAGGCGGCCCTGTGATGTGGCCTATATTGGCGCTTTCGGTACTGGGGCTTACGATTCTTGTCTGGAAGGCTCTGGAGTTCCGGTCCGGGCGTCGTAGCGCGAAAGGTCTCGGCATCGTTTCGACGATCATAACGGCCGAGCCGATGCTCGGGATTCTGGGGACTGTTACGGGTATTATGCAGACCTTTTCGGCGCTGAACGCTTCGGAAGGAGCGGGAAGTCCCCTCGCCGCCACCGCCGGCATCGGAGAGGCGCTTATAACGACTGCCGCGGGGCTTGTCGCGTCTCTCATTCTTCTTTTCCCGTACAATGCGCTTGATTCGATGGTCGATGACGAAACTGAAGAGGACACCCGGAAGAAATAACGGATGGGACGCAGAAGGCGCAGAGGAGTAAGACTTGAAATGACATCCTTGATGGATGTCATGTTTCTCGTTCTCGTCTTTTTCATATACTGCATTTTCGACATGTCGGTCCATAAGGGGATTAAAGTCGATCTTCCCGCGGCTGACGGGTCGATGGAGCGGGGCGAGCGGATTGTAGTGACCATAGCCGCCGACGATTCCATGCAGTTCAACGGAATGCCGATGACCAGGGATGAGATCGTCGGGCGGTTCAAGGAGCTGAAGGGCGTCAAAATGGATTTTCCAATCCTCATTTCGGGTGACAGAAAATCCTCTCTCGGCACGGGGATCGAACTTCTTTCGGAACTGAAGGCGGCCGGATTCGAGAAGGTGACGTTTCAGGTCGACGGCGAAAAGGGCGCCAGGTGATGCGGATTTTGTTCGCAATTCTCATATCCGCCGTCGTTCATGCGCTTTTGATCGCATTAACGGTTTTTTGTTTCGATTTCCGCGAAAATCCAGACAGAGCGGCGAAACTCGATCTTTCATCGGTCGAGCTTTCTTTTGAGAATGACGAGGTTGAACTGAAAGAGGAGAAGTTCGACGATCCGCCGGCGCTTCCGGAGCCGACTCCTCCCGATTCAATCGTAAATCCCGGGGCGCTGAGTGTTCAAGAAAGTGATTATGAGGTCGCGGTGACCGTTCCTGAGGCGGAGCCGCTGAAAATCCCTGTTGCCGAAGATCCTGTTCCCCCGAAGATGGACATGCCTGAAGATTTAAAAAAAGCGGTCCGAAAAGTCTCTGCCGCGCCCGTAGAAAAAAAGACAGGATCTGCCGCGAAGAATGAGCCCGGATCTTCCGGGCCGTCCCGACCATCGGAGATAAGTCCCGTTAAGGTGCGTGTAGAAGCGAAGCTTAAAAACAATTTCTTCAGAGATCCTGAATATCCCAAGGCGTCCCGCAAACGCGGAGAAAAGGGCGAGGTCAGATTAAAGCTCGGCATTAACGTCAAAGGGTTGGTCGAAAGCGTCGAGGTTGTAGGTTCTACGGGTTTTAAGCTCCTCGACGATGCGGCTGTAAAGGCTGCGAAGGCGGCTAAGTTCATTCCCGCCACGATTGACGGAGAGGCCGTGTTTTCGACGACAGAGATAAAGATCGTTTTTAAACTGAATTAATCGGAGGATTCTGCAGACATGGAAGCTTTGAAGGCAATGGACGTACATCGTTCCTACGCGGACTGTAAGGTGCTTAACGGATTTTCGTTGACGCTCGAGGAGGGCGGCTTCGCTTCTCTCATGGGGCCGAGCGGCAGCGGAAAATCCACTTTTCTGCATATTGCCGCCGGATTGATAGAGGCTGACGGCGGTCATGTTGAAATCGCGGGCGAAGATATTCTTTCGAAAAGCGATTCCGCCGCGGCCAAATTCCGCCGCCGTAATATCGGTGTCGTTTTTCAGGCCTACAATCTTCTGCCTTCGCTTTCCGTCTCCGACAATATACTTCTGCCTGTGAGACTTGATCATGGACGAGCGGATAAAACAAGACTTGTCGAGCTGATTGAAAAACTGGGGTTGAAAGGATTGGAGAAAAAGCTTCCGGGGGAACTCTCCGGCGGAGAGTGTCAGCGCGTCGCCATCGCCCGTGCGCTTTATCCGAAGCCTGCCGTTATTCTCGCCGACGAACCTACCGGCAATCTTGATGTTCACTCATCGCGTTCCATTTGCGAAATTTTAAAGGCGCTCAATTCGACCGAGAAGAGCGCGATACTTCTCGTAACCCACGATCCCGTCGTGGCCGCCGCCGCGAAGACCGTCCACTTTATAAAGGACGGGCGACTTGCATCGTCCTTCGATCCGTCGGGCGATCCGGCCGCTGTATCGGCACATTATCTCGAAACGTATCGCTGAAAAGGGGTCGCATGATTTTTAAAACCGTTTTGAAATCTCTCGCGAGAGGCAAGGCGCGGTTCATCTGTGCGATTGTCGGTGTCGCGGCGGCCGTCGGCGCGGTTACGTTCGTAACATCCCTTTCTGCGACGAATTCCGCCCAGGCTCCATATCTTGCAAAGGAAGCCGTGCGGCCGTGGAGCGCATGGAAAATCGAAGGAGAGTTCGGTTTCGGTCGGCGTCGCGGCGGAAAGCCGCCTGCGGAGCGGAGCGAGGCGCGCACGGAGCGCAAGGCGCCCGCGAGGATTCTGAAGTGTGATCTTAAGATGGAGCTGATCGGCGCGACGATCGATTGCCGTCCCGGCGGGCGGGCGCTGCAGGGGCCTCCGATGCGTGCGGTGATAGCCCGTTCGCCGGCGCAAAATCCTTATGAGTCGACAAAACTCATAGAAGGGCGGTGGGTCGATTTGAATTCCTCGTCATGCGAGGTCGTATGCACCCGAAATACTTTGAAACGCTTCCGCGGCGAGGCTTTGGCGAAAGTGGGCGACACAGTAAAGTTTGTCGGCGGCGCGGGAACGATGAGCGCAAAGATCGTAGGCTTTTTGGACGATCAGAAATTGCCTATGGGATTCCCCTCGGTTTTCGCGAACAATGCCGCCTTTGACGGTTTTGCCGGTGAGAAGAAAGGTTCCATTTCGCTTTGGCGCGATAATGTCGACGGTCCGGGCGTTTTGACGCCCTCTTCGGAAAGGGTGGTCGAGTCTTTTAAGGGCGATGAGCAACGGAGAATGGATTACGCCCGGCCGTTGATGCTCGCTGCGGCGATTTTGACGGCGCTCGCTCTTCTTGTCAATTCTCTGCTCCTGTCGGTTGAAGCCAACAGAGGATCTCTTGCAATTCTGAGAACCGTCGGGTTGACGCGTTTCGGTGTTGTTCGCTTCGCTTTTGCCGAATCGCTTCTTTCGACGTGCGTCGGTGCTTTATCGGGAGTTTTACTTGCCGCTTTGGCGCTTTGTGCCTATGTCTCGCTCGATCCCGTCGCGTTCCCCGCCGGGGTCGCGTTCAACTTCCGCATTATGGCGATCGCGTTCGGTTCAGCCCTTGTGATCGCGCCTGTGGCCGTTCTTTTTGCTCTTAAAAGTTTTCTTTCCGTCAGAGCACTGGACGCGTCGTCTATTCGCCCCCGCTCCCGCCGTCTTGGTATGGCGGTCGCGTTCGCGTTCGGTTTCGGCGCGTTCGTCGCAGTCGAAATCTGGGGAGCGAGTCTGATGCGAGGATTCGTTCCTTCCCCGGAGTGGCCCGATGCGATCGTTTCTCTTCTGCCGGGCGGCGCGAGTTCGTTTGACATCGAGAAACTTCGCGGCATCAAAGGCGTGAAACGCATAAGTGAACTTCTGCCGCTTCAGGTCGATTTGAAAGACGGGGCGTCGGCGAAGACCGCTAAATCGTCCAAGGGGGGTGAATATCGCCCCAATGCGCTTTTTCTTGCTGCGGAATGGCTGCCAGAGTTCAATTTCGTCGAGGGCGACCACAGCTCGGCGGCAAAGGCGCTCCGAGAAGGCGACGGATGCGTGATTTCACTTATGATGTCGCGCGCGCGTTCGCTTCATAAAGGGGATGAGCTTAAGGTCCTTGCCGGCGGACGCGGACCGAAGACTGAAGTTTCGCTTCCGATCGTCGGCGTTGTCGACGTCAACTGGCACATGGTTACAAGCCGCGGGCTTGTTCGCGGAATGAACGGAGCGAGCGGCATGACCGACGGCCCCGTTTTTGCGTCGTTCGATACCGTGGAGTCTCTAGGTCCGCGTCCTGCGGCGCATGTGCGGATGACGCACCTTTGGGTCGAATACGAGAAGGATTTTCTCGATGAAAACGGGGTATTCGGCTCGGCCCGCATAATTGAGCGTGAAATCGCTTCCCGGATGGGCGGTTCAAATGATTTTACCGTCCGTCTTCATGCGCGTGATGAAATCGCCGACGGGACATTGGCCCACGGCTCCGATCTCATCGGTCAGGCCGCGCGCGTTCCTTTCGTATTTCTTGCGATTCTTGCAATCGGCTTTATCGCTATGCTTGTCGCAGAGGCTGATGCGGCGAAAAACGAGTATGCCGTTCTTCGCGCGGTCGGCGCGACGCGCTCTCAGCTGGTTGCCCGGTTGGCGGCGGCGGCGCTGAAGACGGCGGCATGGGGTATTGTGATCGCGCTGCCTTTCGGCGCTCTGGCAGGCTGGCTCTTTGCGATAAAGACGGCGGTCGTCTGGCCCGGAATGCCTCATTATTTCGTTGTGCCATGGCGCATAATCGCCGAAGGCGCGTTAGGTGCGATCATTTTCGCGCTTATCGTCGTGATTCCAACGGCGATGTCGATTATAAAGCGCGCGACAAAGCGATAGTATTATCGCGCTTGAAGTTCGGCGCGGGATATGATAAACTATACCTTAAATATCAATTTTAGTCGAAAGGAACAGAAATCATGAAGATGACATGGCAGCCGTCCAAAATCAAGCGGAAAAGGAAAATCGGATATCGCGCCCGCAAGGCGACAAAGGGTGGGCGTAAGGTTCTCGCAGCTCGTCGCGCCAAGGGCCGTAAGCGTTTGACGCAGGTCTAAAGGCCGTTCGGAATGTCCACGCGACTCCCCGGCGCGAAGTACAAGAAAGTCTTCGACCGGGGGCGTTCCGTCAAGGGACGTCTCCTCGTCGCGTGGCGTCTTTCGCAACCTGACGCCGACCGCATGGCCGGCGTTGTTGTTTCTAAGAAGACGTTTCACGACGCCGTCGACAGAAACCGGGCGAAGCGGTTGATGCGCGAGGCCTATCGCCTTTTGGTGAAGGAGGGTATCGCCCCTCTTGAAACAGAATGGGTGTTTATCGCCCGACGCGCGATAATCGAGAAGCGGTGCGCCGATGTGATGGAGGAGATGAAATGGGTTTTCTCTCGAGATGTTTCGCGGCGCCGCTGATTTTTCTTGTGCGGGCGTATCAGATCGTTTTAAGTCCGCTGTTTCGAGGATGTTGCAGATTTGAACCGAGCTGCTCAGCGTATATGATAGAGGCTATAAAAACGCACGGCGCCGCAAAGGGGTTCGTTCTTGGCGTTTTAAGACTTTTGAGGTGCCGTCCGTTCGGGCCGAGCGGGTATGACCCGGTCCCCCCGAAAGGGAAGTGGAAAAACGATTTTACTTTAAAGGAAAAAGAAAATGAATAAGACAGAGAAATTGATTTGCCTGTTTTTAGGCATGGCCCTGGTGTGGTGCTTTTTGTCCGGTAGGGACGCCCAGCCGCCCAAGGAGGCCGAGAAGGCCGTTGCAAGCGCAGAGTCCAAGGCTCCGGCGGACGGCGCCGCGAATGCCCCGACGAATACGGCTGCTGTGGCTGAAGCTGCCGCGACGAACGCCGTGGTCGCCGCTGAAGTAAAGAAGGCGCTTGAGACGTATAAGCCCGATGTCCCGGAAGAGATGAATTTTCTTGAGAACGCGGAACTTAAGCTTCAGTTGACGACGTGGGGCGCCGGCGTAAAGAAGGCGACGCTCAAGAACTTTGCAGAAAAAGCGGGCGCGATCAGCGACACGAATCCTGCCGCCGTCTTGGACTATACAGCCGCTCCTTTGGGAGTGCTTGAGGGAGTTGACGGATTGCCTTATATGGCTGCATACGGCGTTAAGGAAAAGGGCGATGATTACATTATCTTTACCAACGGGGTCGCCAAGATTGAAAGAAAAATCACTCTTAAACCCGGTTACAAAGTAGTTATCGATGACTCGTTCGGCGAGCCTTCGCGCTTGAAAGACGGAAACACCATGTCCATGGGCGTAATGACTATGGGCAAGTCGTCGGACGATATTCTTTCGATCGACGGCCGTACTGCTGGCGAGGACGGTGATGTTATGTATTATGGAACCGACGACGAGGCTTCTCCGAAGCTTTATTCGCTCCTTTCGGGCGGGGCCTCCGGCGGATGCGGTTGCGGCGGGCCCAGGAAACTCCAGGCCGGAGAGCCGGAAGAACAGTCTGAAACCGTAAACGGAAAGCATGATTGGATTGCCGTGAAAGATCGTTTCTTCGTTACCGCTCTTGTCAAATCAAGCCAGGACAACAAGGGCTTTACGGCGAAAGTGAGACGAGACATCGAGGTTAATGACGTTTACCGCCCGTACAATGCAGGCGTTGACGTGCTGTTCGGCGGCGGAGTCGAGAAGCGCACGACCGAATTTTTTGTAGGACCTAAAAAGCAGTCGCTTATGAGCGATAACGGCATGAAGGAAGTGATGGATTTCGGCTTCTGGAGCTTCCTTTGCTATCCGATGGTTTGGATTCTTAACTTTTTCGAATATCTTATTCCCAACTACGGTGTCGCGATTATCCTTCTTACGATTTTTGTCCGTATCATATTCTGGCCGCTTACCCGCAAGTCGACCGAGGGCATGAAGAAGATGCAGGAGATTCAGCCCCTTTTGAAGGAGCTCCAGGCGAAATTCAAGGATAATCCCCAGCGCCTTCAGCAGGAAACTTTTGCTCTCTATCGCGAGAAGAAAGTGAACCCTTTAAGCTCGTGTCTGCCGATGCTTATCCAGATTCCGATCTTCATCGCGCTTTTCAACGTGTTGCGTTCGATGGTCGAGCTTCGCTATGCGGGCTTCCTCTGGATTGATGACCTCTCGGCTCCGGAGCATCTTTTCGCGTCGTCGTGGTTCCCGTGGTTCGGCGGACTTAACATTCTTCCCATCCTGATGGCGGCGACCATGTACCTGCAGAGCAAGCTCACCCCTTCGGCGGGCGACCCGAACCAGCAGCGCATGATGACGGTAATAATGCCGATTATGATGCTCGTCATGTTCTACAATTTCGCATCGGCGCTATCGCTTTACTGGACGGTTTCCCAGATTCTCAGCATTGTCCAGATGTGGATGATGCGCCGCAAGACCGCGCGCAAGGATGATGTCCTTGAGCCTGAAGTCATCGATCATCCTTCTCCGACGCGTCAGATGCGTCGTCACAGCTGAATTTAACGGAGTAGCCAAAATGTTCAAGAGTGTATCCAACAAGATCGCGTTCCCCAAAATGGAAGAGGAAATCCTCTCCTATTGGGAGAAGGACGGTACGTTCAAGAAGTCTCTCGCCAAGAATGAGGGCAAGAGCCAGTACAGATTCTACGACGGGCCTCCCTTTGCGACGGGATTGCCGCATTACGGACACCTCTTGGCTGGTATCATCAAGGATATCGTGCCGCGTTACCAGACGATGCGCGGAAAGTATGTCGAGCGCCGTTTCGGCTGGGACACCCACGGCCTTCCGATCGAAGCTCTCGCTCAGGAGGCTCTCGGTGTTGCCGGAGCGCCGGAAATCAAGGCTCTCGGCGTAGATAAGTTCAACGAGCAGTGCCGCTCGATGGTCCTTAAATATGTCAACGAGTGGGAGAAGACCGTCACGCGCATGGGTCGCTGGGTCGACTTCAAGAACGACTATAAGACGATGAACCCCGAGTTCATGGAGACGATCTGGTGGGTCTTCAAGCAGCTCTGGAACCAGGGTCGCGTCTACAAATCCCATCGCATCATGCCCTACAGCTGGAAGCTCTCGACTCCGCTTTCCAACTTTGAGGCCGGCAACAACTACAAGGATGTCCAGGATCCGACGGTGACGGTGCGCACCAGGGCGCTTGCGGCGACGAGCGAGACGATGAAGTCGCTCCTTTCGGCCGAGAAGACGGTTTATCTTCTTGTCTGGACGACGACTCCCTGGACGCTCCCCGAGAACTTGATGATCTGCGCCGGCGCATCGATCGATTATGTTGCCGTAAGGGATTTGACCGACGAGGCCAAGAGCGTCTACATCATGGCCAAGGCGAGGCTCGAGCACATCTTCAAGAAGGAAGCCGACCGCGAGATCGTCGCCGAATTCAAGGGTTCCGAGCTCAAGGGCACGGAATACGAGCCGATCTTCCCGTATTTCGCCGACAAGAAGGCCGAGGGCGCATTCCGCGTTACGAACGACGATTACGTCACGACCGACGACGGCGTCGGTCTCGTGCATATTGCGCCGGCGTACGGTGAGGACGACTTCCGCGTCTGCAAGGAAGCGGGCATGACGGCGTTCGTCGACCCGCTCGACGACACGTGCGCTTTCACGGACGCGATTCCCGAGCTCAAGGGCCGCTTCTGCAAGGATTGCGACAAGGATCTCATCAAGTGGCTTAAGGCCGAGGGCAAGCTTGTTCATCAGGCGACGATCGTCCACTCGTATCCTTTCTGCGACCGCACCGATACGCCGCTCATCTATCGCGCGATCGACGCTTGGTATGTTCGCGTCGAAGATCTCCACGAGCGTCTTGCCAAGAACAATGCGCCCGTGCACTGGACGCCCGATTACGTCGGCGAGAAGCGCTTCGGCAACTGGCTCGAAGAGGCTCGCGACTGGAACATTTCGCGCAACCGATTCTGGGGCAGCTGCATCCCCGTGTGGATCAACGACGACGATCCCGAAGACATGATCTGCGTCGGCTCCATCAAGGAGCTCGAGGAGCTTTCGGGCGAGAAGGTCACCGATCTCCACAAGCATTTCGTAGATAAGATTGTCATAAAGAAGGACGGTAAGACTTATCACCGCACGCCCGAAGTGCTCGACTGCTGGTTCGAGTCGGGCTCGATGCCATACGCCCAGCAGCATTATATGGGTGAACAGGGCAAGATCGATGATTTCTTCCCGGCCGACTTCATCGCCGAAGGTCTCGATCAGACGCGCGGCTGGTTCTACACCCTCATGGTTCTCGGAACCTGCCTTTTCGACAAGTCGCCCTACAGGAACGTCATCGTAAACGGCCTCATTCTCGCCGAAGACGGCAAGAAGATGTCGAAGCGCCTCAAGAACTATCCCGATCCGAACTTGATGCTCAACACCTACGGCGCCGATGCGATCCGTCTCTACATGATCTATTCGCCCGTCGTCAAGGCGGAGTCTCTCAAGTTCTCCGAGAACGGAGTCAAGCAGCTCATGCGCGACCTGCTCATTCCGTGGTGGAACGCCTATTCGTTCTTCGTCACTTACGCGAACGTCGACGGCTTCCATGATGACGAGGTCGCGTTCCCCGAGTCCGAGAACGTCCTCGACAGGTGGATCGTCTCGTCGATGGAGACGCTTATCGCCGAAGTCACCGATGCGATGGACAGCTACGATCTCCAGAAGTCCGTCCGTCCGTTCGTCAAGTTCGTCGAAGACTTGACCAACTGGTACATCCGCCGCAGCCGTCGCCGCTTCTGGAAGTCGACGAACGACGGCGACAAGCTTTCGGCCTACAGGACTCTGCGCTACGTGCTCGTTCAGCTCTCCAAGGTCGCGGCTCCCTTTACGCCGTTCATCGCCGAAGAGATCTACCGCAATCTCAAAGGCGCGGGCGAACCTGAATCGGTGCATCTCTGCGACTTTCCCACTGCGAACGCCGCCGCGCGCGATCTCGCGCTCGAAAAGCGCATGGCCGACGTGCAGGC